>JAJYNV010000182.1 GCA_021786135.1 Bacillota bacterium | reverse complement strand
GGAGTTCCGTTGCGAGGCGGGAGGTTCCCGCCTTGAAACGGTCAACGCCGCGTACACGAGCCAAACCTGTGCCGATCCGGCGTGCGGCTTCGTCCACAAGGACAACCGTCACGGGGACAGGTTTCACTGCCAGCACTGCGGGCGGGATGGTGACGCGGACGTTGTCGCCGGAATGAACCTTCTTGCCAGGGTGGACGATCCCGACATCCACTTGTGGACACCCAAGGAGCGGGTGAAGGCCATCCTGGAGGAGAGGTTCCGCCGCCGGAAGGAGACCGGGAACCCGGTCCGCCCCCGCGGACCAGGGGAACGGCACACCGCTCCCGGCCGGGCTCCAGAGTAGCCACGCGGGTACAGCCGTCTGACGATTGCGCCTGAATGGTCCCGCCATGGCCCTACGGCTTCGGATGCTGTAGGGACGAGTCTCTTTCAGAGACGCCACCATGCCGGGCGGAGTGCGAACATAAGCGAAAGACTTCGGTATCCATGAATATCTAAGTCTTTCAGAGCGGCTATCCCCTTTCGGCCGCGATGCGCGCCGCCGCGAGCGCCGCGCCATTGGCTGCGGGGGTGGCGGTGGGGGGCATCGCCCTCGGGCGTGGGACGGGAGGCGCTGTGAGCGGCCTTCTCGATCAGCGGATGCTCGACCTGGCGCCGACGGAGCTCCGCGCCACCGCGCTCTCCGCGGTGAACAGCGTGCAGATGGGCCTCATACTGGCGCTCTTCCCGCTACTCGGCCTCCTCGTGCAGAACTCTGGCATCAGTTCAGCCTTCGCCGTACTCGCTCTGGCGCTCGCGCTCTGCTGCCCGCCGCTGCTCCGCGGCCTGCGCGCACGGGCGAAGCACCCACTGAAGCGCGCCGACGATGCGTAAGGCTGGGGCCGTGGTACCGCTCTAGCCGTGCGATGCCCCATGGTGTGGGGAATGCGCGTGACTCGGCGACCGCGCATGGCGATTCGGCGCTGCGCCTCCACTGCCGGGCCGCAGGCACGGGCCGCGTAAGAAACCCGCCTGCCCCGGAAATCGGCGCAGGTCCTCGGCTCACGCCCGACGCCGTCAGGTACCCTTTCTTGGCCGTCGTCACTGATGACGGCTTCACGAGATCAAGCGCAGTGGCTGCCTCCGCGTCGAATTGCCCGAGACCCGTCGGCGGACGTTCGATTGGCTTCCTCTGTCAGAGCCCATGCTGCGAAAGAACAAGCTGTTCTGCGACGGATTGGTCCATGTTCTCCCAAGGGTGATCTTCACTGCTGACGGGTAGGTGAGCAAGAAGTCCGTCACGTCGCCGTCCACTCGGATCCCGAGCCTCCCTGGCGCTTCCCGGCTCTGGACTCGCCCTGCCGGTTTTGGCCCATCATCGCCCCGAAGATCACCGATCCCACGGCGGCGGCCTAGGCACACGGCCTCGCAAAGGCATGCCCCAACAGAACTGATGCTCTAGAACATCAGTTGGTAGGATATGGCTGCCACCGCTGGACTCCCTATTCCGTCGCCCAAGCGACAAGAAAGGGGAAGTCCGAATGTGGTACACGTTCCTGCGCGTCAAGCTTGCCGCCATGCTGCACGACGAGCGCGGAGATCTTTCGACCTACCTCGCCCAGGGGATCCTGGCACTCGCTGCCCTAACATGATGTGACCATGCGGAAAGCCCCTTCAGTCACCTGATCTGGGCGTCCGACACCTGCTCTGCCCAGTCACTCGCACAGTAGAACCCGTTGGGGTATCTTGCGACGGACCACGAGTGCCCCGCCCCCTCTTAGATGTAGCCGCATTTGTGTTATGATGTGGCCGCATGGGGGTGCGGTCTGTGGAACACGTAGGCGTTCGTCGACTGAAGGATCACCTGAGCGAGTATCTTGCCCAGGCGCGTAAGGGGAGGACGATCGTCGTGACCGACCACGGAGTTCCCGTCGCAAAGCTGACACCTCTAGACGACGATGGGGCTGCAACTCTTCACGCCCTCGCAAGCATACTGAATAACGGGTGGCAGGGCGACAAGCCAATGGGTATCCCTGCATCTGCAAAGCCCCAATTGCCAGACTCTTCGTCGCTTTCCCGAGCGATTGAAGAGGACCGCGATTCCCGATGATCGTCTACCTCGACAGCAGTGCGCTTGTGAAGCTGTACGTTCAAGAGTCGGGAACCGATGCTATGCACGACCTGGTCCTGCGTTCAGCTGCTTGTGCCACTAGTGCCATAGCTTACGCGGAGACTCGAGCGGCACTTGCCAGAAGGCACAGGGAGGGCGTCATCGGAACGCCTGAGATGGCCGAGATCAAGTCCGCGCTACTCGATGACTGGCAAAGATTTTTTATCGTCCCGGTCAGTATTGCAGTCGCAAAGCTGGCAGGGGATTTGGCCGAGTCTCATGCCTTGCGTGGCATGGACGCGGTGCATCTCGCCACGGCACTTTGGTTGAGAGAACAGCAGCCTGCACCGTTGACTCTTGCGGCATGGGATACCCGTCTCCTGCAGGCGGCATTAAGCGTCGGTCTTGCAGTCGAGGGCCCCGGATCGTGAGCGCTTCATGGATCCGCGAGCGGTCGAAGTTGACTGCGGCAAAATGCCTGCACCTGCTTGAACAGCCAAAGACTGCTTCGGACAACGAACGACTTGCGGCATTTCACGCTCTCCGCACCAGAATACGCTCTGGGGATAGAGCGCCGATCCCCTACGACCTGCCATACCCGAAGTATGAGTTCCTGCAATACCTCGTCGAGAACGACGATCTGATTCTCCACGGCTCGAACCACTCGGACATCACGCATCTCGAACCTCAGCGACAGACGACGTTCTTCGGCCGTGCGGCGAACGCAGTGTTCGCCACGCCCGACGCCATCTGGTGCCTATTCTTCGCCATCGTCAACAACGACGGCTTCACGGGATCAAAGCGCAATGGTTGCCTCCGCGTCGCATTGCCCGGAAACCGTTTGCGGAAGTTCTATTGGTTTTCGCTCTCGGAGCCCATGCTGCGAAGGAACGAGGCGTTCTGCGACGGATCGGTGTACGTCCTCCCAAGGGTGACCTTCACACAAGGAGATATCGCTGACGAGTGGACGAGCGAGAAGCCCGTCACGCCGCTCGCGAGACTGGAGGTCACCCCCAGCGATTTCCCGTTTATCGACAACGTCGCCGTCCACTCGGACAGCGAGCCTCCTTGGCGCTTCTTCTGTAACATGCTCTGGACTCGCCCTCCCGGATTGGGCAGATCATCACGCTGAAGTGCACCGATCCCACGGTGGCGAACCAGGGCGCCCGGCTTCGCAACGGCGTGCCCCAAAGAACTATTGCTCGGGAACATCTGTTGGTAGGATCTGGATACCCATGCGCGAACTCCCTCACCGTCGCCGAAGCGACGAGAAAGGGGAAGTCCGAATGTGGTACACGTTCCTGCGCGTCAAGCTGGCCGCCCTTCTGAACGACGAACGCGGAGACCTCTCCACCTACCTCGCCCAGGGCATCCTGGCGCTCGCCGCCTTGAGCCTCACAGGCGTCGTGATGGTCGCCTTTACTGGGGCTGGCACGAAGATCAGCGACATCGTGAACCAGTGGCTCGCCGTGCCCATCAGCAGCTGAGGGGTGAGCGCGGGGACCTCAGCGCCTTTCTCGCCGTCGGCATGCTGATGCCTCTCCTGCTACTGCTCGCCATCGGCGGCGCTGAGACGGTTCATCTGATCGGCTTGCGCTCGCTGATCGTAGCGGAGTCCTTTGCGAGCTTGCGCAGCGAGGAGATGGCGGGCGGCGTTACGCCTGCCATCTCCCAATCTCTCGCGACGGCCGTCAATGCGGCGATCGGCACCGACGCGGCCACCGTCAGCGGCACCGCGCCAGCACAGCCCTGGGGCAGTGAGGTTTGCCTTGATGTGGACGCCCCCGCCACCGTGAGCTGGCCAGGCTCCACCATCGCCATCAATCTGGGAGGGACTTTTTGTGGTGCCAGCGATCTTCCGCCCAGCGGCACGTGAAGACGGCGTCTGGGGCATTCTCGCGGCGGCTGGATCTGCGGCCGTACTTCTTGCCGCCCTCGCCCTCGCCCTCGACTTCAGCGCGGCGGCGAGCGCGCGCAGCGATGCGCAGTTCGCACTCGATTCCGCCCTGCGCAGCGCGGCGCATGCCCTCGCTCCGGATTCCGTCGCGTCAGGGAGCCCAGGTCTTGAGCGCCAGGGTGCGGTCGACGCCGCCGACGCCGTCCTGGCTGCGTCACTCCCAGGGCCACTCAGGTTCGCCTGGAGCAGCCCGCCCGTCGTGGAAGCGGGCCCTCCTGCGGCCATCGCCGCTACGCTAAGCGTGACGGTGCCGATGCCTGCAGTGCTTGGTACGGTGACCTTCCCGGTCCACAGTGAGGAGGCGATCGGGTGGTTGCCGCACTGACGCTGGCGTTCATGGCGGCAGCGGCGTCCGGACCTGTGGCCGCCTTCTCCGCTTCTTCGCCGGTACGCGTCGGCGAGACCGTCACGTACATAGACCACTCCTACGATCCCGTCCCCGGGGACTTCATCACCCTCCGCATCTGGATCGGCCGCCAGGGCTCCTTCTCCTCCCCAGGCAGCTACCCCGTCACCCTCGAGGTGATGGACGACCGCGGCGCCATCTCGAACGTCACCCATGCGATCACCGTCGTGAACCCAGCCGCACCGGTGAGACCGCAACCCCAGGACGCCTCCCTCACGCTCTCGAGTTCGACCCTGAGGCGCGGCGACAGCCTCACAGTCCGCCTGACGGACGCGTCCGCGGCCCAGGACATCCAATTGGCCCTGCCGGGAGCGTTTCTTGAGGCGGTAAGCCTGCCGACCGGCAGCATCGACTACGCCAGCATCAACAAGGGCGTCTTTACGCTGAAAGGCGGCGTCTGGTCCACCACAGTCTGGGTTCCCTGGACGATCGGATCCCCCGCCGACGGCAACTACGGCCTCACCGTTTCCTGGACGGTGGGGGGATCGAGGCAGAGCCTGCATGCCACGTTCACCATCTCCGGCAGCGATCGGCTCGCCGTGTGGGCACAGGACTAGAGCCGCCGCGTCCGCCAGCGACGGTAAAGCGCCAGCACCTGTCGCACATAGGCCCGGGTCTCGGGATAGGGCGGCACGCCATGGTAGCGCTGCACTGCACCCGGCCCGGCGTTGTAGGCGGCCAGCGCGAGGGAGAGATTGCCGTGGAACGTGTGCAGCTGCTCGGCAAGATAGCGCGCGCCGACGTCGAGATTGGTGGCGGGGTCGAAGGGATCCTGACTCGGTCGGAACTTGTCGCGCGTGGCCTGCATCAAGCCGAGAGCTCCTCGGGAGCTCACGGCATAGCGATTGCCTCCGCTCTCCACCTCCACCACAGCCGCCACGAGTGCCGGCGGCAGACCGTAGCGTATCGCCGCGCGCTGTTCGAGCTGCCAGATCGCCTGCTGGGACGGGCTGCGCAGCAAGCAGGCGATGCCCATGGCCAGGAGCCATAGGGCCACAAGGCCCAGGAGGCGCAGGTAGTCCTGCCGGCGCACGACAAGTGTCCACGTTCTGTAGCGCATCTCCCGAAACTACGCGCGAGGGCTGGCGAATATGCGCATGGCAACCACTCCATATTTGGAGTGGTTGCCATGTTTTGTCCGATTACTTTCGCAAAGCAGAGTGTCCTCGCCGGAGAAAACGCCGCCGGGCAGTGCGGCAGAGCTCAGACGGCGGACTGGTGGGCTCCAATCTCCGCAGCGCAGGCGCTGCAGATGTTCTTGCCGCGGAAGTTGGTCACGTCGCCCGCGTTGCCGCAGAAGACGCATGCCGGCTCATACTTGCGCAGGATGATCTTCTCGCCGTCGACGTAGATCTCGAGGGAGTCCTTCTCCGCGATGTCCAGGGTGCGGCGCAGTTCGATCGGCAGCACAACGCGACCGAGGTCATCCACCTTGCGAACAATACCGGTAGACTTCATCATTTGGTTTCTTCACCTCGTTTCCGGGGAGGCACTTTAGCACGCTACCATAGCATAGTAACGACATGGCACCTCGGAAGTCAACGGCTGGAAGACCGACCAAAACAGATTTTTGCAGACTTGTGGTGGTCATCTCAGATCCTTGTCCGCATAGCGCCGTGAGGCGCCCGAAAAGTCCCTCGGACCCTTGTTTTCGCACGTACAGGGAAATTTCCAGCTCCCGCGGTCGTCCCGAACCGCAGGAACTTGGCGCGACGCATTAGCCAGGGCACGGGCCCAAGCCTCATCGGGGCGCCTTCCGGACCCCCTGACGAGGGAGACGAGACGCCCTGCAGAAAGGAGTGCGCCGCGCACTCGTGGCAGACGCCAGGGACATCGCGGAGATCCACGTGCACACCTGGCAGGCGACCTGTCACGCCATAGCGTACGCCTGAGACTTGATCGACGCTGTTCTGCGCTGAAATTCCCGCTTGATTCCCGGGCCCTAGCCGTTCGTAGCTGACCCGGCGCATCCTGAGAGCTATTTGCTCCGCCGCCGCAAGCGCCTCTACCCGTCGCTCTTCCCGGACTGGCGCAGCGCCTCGCGATACGCCTCCTGACGGGTGTGGCCATAGCTCTTCGCCGCGCGTGCGATCGCCGCGGGCGTCTCCCCCCGCGCGATACCCTGCGCCACAAAATCTGCGAGGTTCACGGTCTCAAGTTCACGTGGGCTCTTAGGCGCACCTCCGACCACGACCACGATCTCGCCGCGCGGCGGCTCCTCCTTGGCCCAGGCCGCAAGCTCGCCCAGCGTCGCCCGCCGCGCCTCTTCGTGCAACTTGCTGATCTCCCGCACGACGGCGGCGGGCCGCTCGCCCAACACCGCGCTGCAGTCGGCGAGCATGGCGGCCAGCCGGTGGGGGGCTTCGTAGAACACCAAAGTCAAAGCGAGTCCCGCAGTATCGGCGAGGGCAGCGCGGCGCTGCGTGCTCGTGCGCGGCAGGAAACCCAGGAACGCGAATGGCGCGGGAGGGAGGCCCGAAAGAAGTAGCGCCGGCAGCATCGCCTGCGGGCCCGGCAGGGCCTCCACGGGGATGCCTTGCGCGATGGCCGCCTGGATGAGAATGGCCCCAGGGTCCGAGATGCCTGGCGTGCCGGCGTCCGACACGAGCGCAACCGTCCGGCCGGCGAGCAGCTCCGAGAGCGCCGCGTCGCTGCGTGCCCGCTCGTTGCCGACGAACAGCGAGCGAAGAGGCTTCTTGATGCCGAAATGCTGCAAGAGCACGCCGGTGCGCCTGGTGTCCTCCGCATAGACGACATCGGCGGCCGAGAGATACTCGAGGGCGCGCATGGTGATATCGCCCAGGTTGCCGATGGGCGTCGGTATCACGAGGAGCCTAGCGGTCATGGCTCATGCCGATCAGCGCGATCTTCTCCTTGCGCGGCTGGCGCTTGATTTCCGCCTCGCGCCTGAGGGCGCTCGAGCGGTCGGGCAAAGCCTCGCTGTAGACGAGTTCCAAGGGACCCCTGCCACGCGTGTAGCGCGCACCCTTGCCCGCTTCATGGGCAGCGATGCGCGCCGTGAGGTCACGCGTGTAGCCGCAGTAATAGGTCCCGTCGCCACAGCGCAGGAGATAGACGTAGTGCGGCTTCTCAGGCTTCACTCGTGACCGCCGCGCGCGTACGGCTTCCTTCCACTTGCTCGAACCGCAGGCAGCAGAGAAGCCTCCCGCAGTTGCCCGTGATGCGCGATGGATTCAGAGAGAGGCCCTGATCCTTGGCCATGCGGATCGACACCGACTGGAACTCCGTCAGGAACGCCGAGCAGCACATCGGCCTGCCGCACATGCCGAGGCCACCCAGGATCTTGGCTTCGTCACGCACCCCGACCTGCCGCATCTCGACGCGGCAACCGAGCTGGTTCTGCATATCCCGCACCAGTTCGCGGAAGTCGACGCGCTCTTCGGCCGTGAAGAAGCAGGTCACGTGGTGACCGTCAAACGTGTACTCGCACTCGACCAGGTCCATGTCAAGATTGAGCCGCTCGATCGCCGTTTGCGCCACCGCGAAGGCATAACTGCCAAGACTCCGCATGCGCTCATGCTGCTCAGCATCTGCATAGTCGGCCAGGCGCAAGACAGGGCGCAACTGACTTTCCGGCGTCTCCACCTCGTCGATCTCGCGCGCCGCGGTGCCATACTCCTGTCCGCGCACCGTGCTGACCACCACCGGATCCCCGACCGAAATCTCAAACCCCGCCGGACTGAAGTCGTATACCTTCCCGGCGCTACGGAACCGTATCCCCACTGCTTGCGCCACGGCGCAACACTCCCAGATGCGCGAGTTCCGAAAAAAGCACTTCCGCAGCCAGCCGCGGATTGCCATTGCGTGCGATGATCAGGCGCGTCTCCTCCGCTCGTTGCCATGCGCGCAGGTATCGTTGATCGCGCGTAACATGCCACCGTGCAGCGAAGCGGCCCGCAAGCCCATTTATGCATGTCTCGCTGTTTGAATCAACGGCCGATGCGGCCCTTATAAACCAATCTTCCCTACCGTCGTCCTCGGGCAGGGCATCATCGAGCAGCATAAGCGCGTCGAGTACGGCGAGCGCCCGGTCGAAATAACCGTCCGCGCCATGCGCCGCCTCCTCCACAAGCTCTCCGGACGCCTGGGGCCGCGTCTCTCGCAGGCGTGCAGCAATCTCGGATGGCGCCTTGCGCGGCAAAGGATGCATGCCGAGACGCGAGCGCAGGGTGGGCAGGATCTGCTGCGGCGTCTCGGCTTCCGCGACGAAGTAGAGATCGGGCGGCGGCTCCTCCATCATGCGCAGGAGGGCGTTCTGTGCCTCCACCTTGGCCTGTGCGAGCCCTGAGAGCAGCACGGCGCGCCCCCCGCCGAGCAGCGGGGGACGCGCAAGGCCTGCCGCGATCTCCCGCACATCGTCGATGCGCAGTGGATCGGGATATTCGCGCACATCCGGGTGATGAGCCTCGAAGACGAGGGCAGCCTCGTCGCCAGCTCCGATGAGTTCCGACGCGAGGCGCCTGCTCTCCGCGCGGCGCTCGGGCCCGGCAGGGCCGGTCACCAGCCAGGCGTGCAGCATGGCTAGAAGCGGTGGTACTGCTCGACCGGCAGCACGAAGATGGTGGCTCCGCCCACCGTGACCTCAACCGGATACGGCACGTAGGAGTCCATCGGGCCACCGACGGCGGAAAGCGGCGTGACGAGTTTCTCGCGCGAGCAGCCAAGCTCGCCGATCAGGTCGATGACCTCCTGCACCTGCTCTTCCTCGACGCCCAACAGAAGGGTGGTGTTCCCCTCCCGCAGGAAGCCACCGGTACTGGCGAGGCGAGTGGCACGAAAGTCCTTCTTCACGAGTGCCTGCAGTATGCGGCTGGCATCCTTGTCCTGGACGATTGCCACGATCAGCTTCATTCTCGCCCCTCCCTCCACTCCATTACGGTGGGCCAGACTTCCTGCCAGATCTCCTGCGCCACGTCGCGCGCCGAGCCGTCTGCGTCGATGAGACGGACCTTCTGGGGGAAGTGCCTGGCGATCTCGCGATAGGCCTGCCGGACCTCCTCGTGGTCGCCTTGAGCTTCGACAGCATCGGGTGCGCGATCCTGCCAGCGCTCCTCATCCTCGGGCATGTCGAGTACCACGGCCATGTCGGGCAGGAGCAGTCCCAGCTCCTCGTGCAGGCGCAGCACCCGCTCTAGGCCGAGTCCGCGCCGGATGCCCTGATAGGCGAACGTAGAATATGCGCTGCGGTCGGAAACCACCACGGCTCCCCGACGCAAGGCAGGCTCGATGACGCGCTCCTGGTGTTCAGCGCGATCGGCGAGGAAGAGCAGGAGTTCTGCGACCGCGGACTTCGTTCCCTCATGCAAAAGCAGACGGCGCAACTCCTGGCCCAATGCCGTACCGCCCGGCTCCTGCGTCTCGACGACCTGGAGCTCGAGCGCCTTGAGGCGCTTCACGAGCTTCTGCATCTGCGTCGACTTGCCGACCCTGTCTGCTCCCTCGAGCGCGACGTAGAGTCCCCTCACTCCGCCACCACCCAAACCTGTTCGTGATCGACTCCCATGATCCGTCGGCCCTGTGAAGCCTCCGACGCGAGGTAGCGCGCCGTCTCCCGCGTGATCCGTTCACCCGGCCAGAGAACCGGGATGCCGGGCGGGACCGGGGCGACGATGTCGGCTGCAATCCATCCCTCGGCCTCCCCGAGGTGCACCGTGCGCCGTCCTGCGAGCAGTGCGCCCCGTGGGCCGATTCTCGCAGGGCTTCGCAAAGGCATCTCAGCCGCGGGCGGCGGCGCGGGCAGCAGCGCAACCTCCTGCCGCAGGCGCTCGAGGTCGGCGGCCTGTGCCCCGAAGGGCACACAGTAAAGCGCCGTGTCACCGTCCACATATTCGCCGCGAATGCCCGCCAAAGCAAGGGATTCCACGATCTCCTGCGCAACCCGCGATCTGAAGGCGACGCGCAGCGGGTCCTGAGGCGCCGTCACCTCGACCCGTGCAGGTCCCCGCACCCCTGCCGCCGCGTCGATCGCCCGCGCAAGCCGACCGGGCATCGCGTGCCGCATGTCGTGCACCGCCTGCTCGATCGAGACCAAGAGGAGATAGGAAGGTGACGAGGTACCGAGGAGGCCGACCGCGAGGCCTGCGGACGCGCTGCGAGGCGCGGCCCTCTCTCCAAGAAGCAGCATGCCTGACTGGGTCAGGGCGCCGCCTGTCTTGTGCATGCCGAGCACAGCGAAGTCGGCGCCCAACTCGAGCGCCGGCCGCGGCAGGCGCGGGTCCAGGCCGAAGTGCGCACCGTGCGCGGCGTCGGCGATCACCAAGACGCCTCTCTCATGCGCCGCGTCCGCGATGCCCGCGAGGTCGGGCGCAACGCCCAGATAGCTCGGGTAGTTGACGAGGATCGCCCGGATGTCGGGCGCAGCGTCCAGAGCCCGCACGACATCGTCCGCGCTCGGTCCCAGCGACGCACCGCTGCCTGGATCGCGTCGCGGATCGAGCAGGACGATCTCCGCGCCGGTGGCCAGAACGGGGCCGAGGAGGCTGCGATGGCTGTCGCGCGCGGCGAGCAGGGCCCCTCCGCCGGCGAGTGCGGCAAAGACGGCTGCCTGCAGTCCGAGCGTCGCCCCGCCTGTGAGATAGAAGGCCTCTGCAGCGCCGAAGAATGCGGCCGCGGCCGCCTGGGCCTCGGCGATCGGGCCATCGGGATGGGACAGGTCGTCAAGCTCGGGCTGCTCCGTCACGTCCCAGCTGAGGAGGTCGCCAAAGAGCTCCTCAAGCGCAGGGCTGCCCGGTCCTCCGCCGTGGCTCGGCACATGGAGGCGCGACGATACCGCCGAGCGGTAACGGCGGATGGCATCGGTCAGCGGTGTATCGCTCAATCCCCGGCAACTCCAGCGAACCCGTGCAGCATCTGGACCCAAAAGGGATAGAGAGGGTGCTGAGGCTCAAGGCGGACGGTGATGCGCTCGCACACGGGGCAGAGGTGCCTGCCGTCGACGGAGAGCGCCTTGCCGTCATCCGGACGGCCGCAGATATGGCAACGTTCCACGAGGGCTCCTCCTGCCTGATCAGTGCTTCTTCGCCGGTCGTCCATGCTGCCTTTCGTCACGGCCCCTTGCCTGCGGCATGAGGCCGAGGCTGGAGTCCAGCACGATCTTGCCGCGCGCGTGAAACTCCTCCTCGATGCCGAACTCGAAGAGCCGCAGGGCTTCGTTCTCAAGCTTCGTCCGCTCAGCGTGCAAGCCGCCCACCTCCCATTGCAGGACAGGCCATTCGGTCCGCCCGAAGGTGATTCCTGCCTCTCTACCCGCGGTCAGTATTGCCGCAAGACGCGTCAGGAAAGCACCGCTTAAGGCTACGCGGCACAGAG
>JAJYNV010000212.1 GCA_021786135.1 Bacillota bacterium | reverse complement strand
ACTCAATCTGTCGTCGCTCGGTCTGGTCGGTGCTGCCGACACGCCAGATGTCGCCATCGTGCACATCGGAGCAAAGGGCTACGCCGGTGCGGCGCTCGACTCTGAGATCGATTCGAGCGCCATCGAGATCGTGGCCCCGTCGACCAGCCCCGCCGATGCAGCCGCCTACGTCGTACAGCAGCTCCACCTGTACGCTGAGATGGGACAATCCATTCGCGTCGTCGTGACCGTTGGCGGCACGAACGCCCTCGACCCGGCCTACCAGCGCGCCATCTCCACCGCCATCTCTCCCATCGCAGAAGTGCAGATCGGCGGCAGCAACGTCGTTGACGGTACACGTGCGCTCGCCGACGCGCTGCAGATTTATCAGCGTGGCGGCATCAGCGCCGTGCGGGAGAACCTGCCCGGCCTCGCTGCCGTAGCGACCTATGGCTACGGCACTCTGCTCTGGCCGCCAGATCAGCACTGACACTGTAGCCTCGGGTTCGTCGCAGGGGGCACCTCCACGTAGGGGTGCCCCTCACCACGTCGGTCTCCATGTCTCCCAGCTCGCCGACGATGACCGCACGATTCCAGCCAGAGAGGAGCGACCCAGCATGAGCATGGACATGATCCCGGCATCCCGGTCCTACAGCCCCGCAGCACTTCCCATCATTGAGCCGCCCCGCTCGGCGGCGTGGCACGCGGCGTGGGACCACCTCGACGCGTTAGAGCGGCTGCTACGTGACGACTCGATTGGGGCGGACCGTGAGGCGCTGATGGAATCTGTGCTGCAGTTGCGATACACTCTGGTCCACGGACTTTGAGCCAGAATCTGGGCGGAGGTATATAGCCGTGACGGAGCACAGCGCCGAATGGCTCCGCGAGGAGCTGATTAACGTCGACCTCGAGGTGCAGCAGTACCTCGACACCTATCATGTGTCCACGCCGGCGGAGCTGGAGGAGGCCATCCGGCAGCACGCCGTCGAGGAGCATCCTGCGTGGGAGGATCTCATCGGTTGGGAGAACATGGAGGACTACCGGCGCAAGCTGGAGGCCGAGCTGGCGACCCTCGATGCCCAGGCGGGCGGCGAGGCGTCCACGCCGGGAACGCCGGAGACGAACGAAGCCGGCACTCCCGAGTAGGGGGTGTGCCGGCTGTGGGCCGGAGGTGACGAGATCGAGATGCTGCGCGTCAGGAATCCGCATCTGAAGAACAACGAGCGGTCGCTGTGGCTGCATAAGGCAGTCCTCCTGAAGCTGTTGGAGAACCGTGAGGTTGTCGTGTCCAAGGCTTTGAGGAATCTCGATGCAATGCGTCCGCCCAACCCGAACGGCGGCCCTTACTTCGACAGGTGGGAATCCCTGTTGCACGGAAGCCTCGTTCCGCTGGTCGAGGCCATGGTCTCGTCAGAGGAAGAGTACATCGCGCTACGGCAGTGCTCGCCGTTCAGCGGGATTCTCTCTGCTGAAGAGCGTGATGAGGTGTTGGCGAGGTTTGAGGCGTATTGGAGCAGTAACTACAGCAGCGACGAAACCGGCGCACCCGAGTAGCGGGATGCCGGCGTTCCTTCGCCCTCACCCCGCGCCCTCGACCGCCAAACCTCATTCCGGCATTTGGACGGTTCCTTCCATCACCTAGATTGTGGTATGGTCAGCGTGTGCCGACACTGGCACGAGGTGGTAACGTGCGCAAGCGTGACCGGCAACCCGCGACCGGATGGTTGGCCGAAGAGATCCTTACAGCAAACACCGCTATCCTCAGGCTTCAGACAGCCTATCGCGTGGGCTCACCAAAGGATCTGGCGGACCTGATCCGCCAGGGGCACGTGAGCGGCAGGCGAGTCCAACGCGAAGCTCGTCTCTGGCGGGCCTTAGAATCGTATCGGCGGACACTGCGCGAGGCGCTCTCCATTAGGCCACGCGAATTGCACACCCACCCTGCACACGATGGAGACGCGGATGTGGCTGAGCGGTGACGCTTCGCCTGATCCAGCAGAGGGGCCGGCACTCCCGATCGTCGGGAGTGCCGGCCCCTCTTTTGTTTGCTCCGCCGATGCCCGCCCGCAGCCATGCGCCTACGGCTGTGGCTGCGCCGGATTCGCCGCTTCCCACAGTTCCCGCGGAATCAGTTCCCTGTGCGGCTCCAAGTCGAAGTTCGCCGGCTGCCCCGCCCTGAACAAGGCGAATAGCAGCTCGGGCTCCCGCCAACACAGCAGCCCAAGCGTGCAGGCGAGACGATCTTCAACGTCCACCCGCCGTGACAACCAATCCCCAAAGCGCTCCACGGAAGACGAGGGTGATATCTCCTGCCTGTACAACGCAACCCGCTTCGCTGAGCCTCGCAACCACCAAGCCATCCGCATGGGCACCCAAATCGTTTCGAGCAAGCGATGGCGCTCTTGATCGTCTCCACACTGGCGGTATTCACCTAAGAGCAGGTCCTGTGCGACGCGCCACAGATGGAATGAACGCTCGGGAGTGCTGAGCAGTCCAAAGAGAAGGGTCAGGTCCGACTCGTTGTTCGGCGAGTCTGTGTTCGATGGTGAAAGAGCGTCCACAATGCGCTGCCGGACGGCGGCGCTTGGTATTTTGCTACCAGAGAGCACTTGGTATAGGTAGGCCGGAGTGATCTCGGCCGCTTGAGCGATTTCCGGTACCGGCCGCGACGAAGCCCGCACGGCGGAGCGAAGGACCTCTAGTTCCGCCGTCCACTCAAGTTTATCTGGCAAGCGTACACCTCCACGCAGCAACTTACGCCAACTATTGTAATTCCTCTGTATAGTGAGTATACTTTCTCCAAGGGTACGTTAGTTGGGTTCGCCGCCCAATATGATTGCCCTGCAGGGATTGGAGGTGACGAGCGATGGACGCCGTGGACCAGCAGGACGAGTTCCTGACGCTACGTGAGGTGGCCCGCATGGTTGGCTCCAACTACCGAACCGTCTGGGCGTGGGTGCACTCCGGGAAGCTGCCGGCACTCGACACGGCACCGCCGGGCGCACGACAAGCACGCATCAGAGTGCGGCGGAGTGACGTGGAGGCTCTGATGCGAGAGTATCGGCCCGAGAACCACGGAGATGCACGACAGGGGGGGTCGGCCTGATGGCGTACTTCGAGCGGGACGGCAAACGAATCGACCCGAGCAGCCAAGACGGCGGTGCGTTTGCGGAGGACATCATGCGCCGCCCTGATCCATCCGTTGCCCTCGTGCTGGAGTATGGAGATGAAGTCGAACTGGTCAGCCCGCTTGAACGTCAGTACTCAGTGATCGTGGGTAAGCATCGTTGGGATCAAACGTTGAACGTGATGCCGATGCTCGGGCCCGGAGGCCATGTCCGGTTCTCGGATGATCCGGGCTTGGAGGACACGGTAGCCGAAGGCACGTGCGCAGAAGTCACGGAGCTGTTGTCTGGTGCGCTCGACGCACTCAGTCTCACTCGCGAAGTGGTCGTCCCCATCTCGAACTGGATCGCCGCCTTCGCCCACCCCGATGTGACATCAGAGCCGCCACCTCAGCCAGTGTCCACTCGCGCCAAGGTTGCCGGAGTCGCTTTTGATCGAGGTGCACTTAGGCGTCGGCGGCAAGCGAAGGACCTTACCCAATCTGCCCTGGCAGATACAGCCTGGATCACCGCCAGAACCTTACGAGCGTGGGAACTCGGTGAACAGTGCCCCACGTCGCTCCATCTTCGGATGTTGGCGATTGCTCTTGACTGCCTGCCGTGTGATCTCGTCACGCCCGGTCGCCCCGCCATGGCGGGCTGAGGTCATGCCACGCCGTCCGCCCGAGGAACGGGAGACGACCATCGTCTGGGATCAGGCGACCGGCGACGCGACCATCTCGACCGCCGACATCCGGCTGATCCACCGACTCCAGCAGCTCGGGGTCAAACCCGACCGCACCATCAGCCAATACGGTCGCGTCGTTGAGGCCGAGTATACGGTCCCGCGTTCGTGGATTAGGGTGTCACCACCCCGCCGGCGAACTTCGCCGGCACAACGGGCTTCCGCAAGGCGGTCGATCGCCAGCGTGAACGCCAGCCGGAAGCACTCTGATGTCTGACAACCCGCTCCCTGAGCGGCTTTCAAGGCCCCGAACGGCAGACTACCGTGTTTTTGGAACAAGTCCCGAGCGGGGGTATCTCAGTACCTCTGACCGCAGTTTCGCCGACCCGGCCCGTCAAGTTTGAGACGGCAGGAGGTGATTTTCGGGATGCACTCGGGCCCGAATCCGCACGAGGAATGGAGGGGCCCAATACGTCCCAGCACTGCGCGCACTCGGCCGGTATGCCGATTCGGGCTTGCTATGCACCGACTGCGAAACTCGTTTGAGCGCCATCAAGGTGACAACCTCGTGCACTCAGTACGGCAGCCCCGTCCAGTGCTCCCACTGCGGAGGCCCTCTGACGGTTGACGCCTTGGCTAGCGCGGACTCTCGCAATGCGACGAGGAGGACTTTGCAGATGAACGAGCTCATTACATCCAAGTTCACGATCATCGGTGCCGAAGACGGTGACCTCCTGGAGAAGGTTGGGGCTGACACGCTCGACGAGGCAAAGCACCTCGCCTATGACATCGCCGTGCGAGTCAGGCGTGAGTCTATGTGCCACCCGCTGACCGACCCGCATCCTGCATGGGTGGAGGGCCCGCTCCCAATCATCGCCGTCGCCTATGACACGGCTCGTCAAGGCGAACTGAACGACCTTCTAGCACTTGGCGAGTACGATGCCGGCGAGGGCTGCAACGCGACAATCGTGGTACATCGAGACACCGCGCACGAACTGACTGATCAGGCGCCACCCGCAAAGGCCGTGACGTGATGCGTGTTGCCTTGTACGCGCGAGTTTCGACGACCGACAAGAACCAGGACCCCGAGAGTCAGCTTGTGGTCCTCCGCGACTACTGCCAGAGCCGAGGATACACGGTCACGCGGGAGTACGTTGACCGGGCATCGGCAACTGACTTGCGTGGGCGGACGGCATGGCGGGAGCTTCTCCGCGATGCGGGGCACCGAAAATTCTCGGTCGTCGTTGTCTTCAAGCTCGATCGAGCTTTCCGCAGTTCGCGAGAGATGCAGAAGACCCTCGAAGCCTGGGAAATGGTCGGGGTCGGCTTCATATCAGCCAAGGAGGAGGCAATCAACACCACCACGCCGACCGGACGCCTCTTGTTGGCGATCGTCGGAGCGATCGCGGAATGGGAGCTGGACATGGTGCGCGTGCGCGTCGCCTCCGGCATGGAGCGTGCCAGGCGCGAGGGCAAGAGGATCGGTCGCCCGACCGCCGATGACAGGGCGGTGCGCAAGGCACTGGCCATGGTCGAGTCGGGAGCGTCCCAGCGGCGAGCTTCTGAGGCCACAGGGGTCAGCCCGGCCACGATCCGTCATTATCGCGCCCTGCAAGAGCGGGTAGAAAGGGGGGTGCCGAGCGAGGCCCCTGAAACCGCGCTATGAGGCCATTCCACCTAGCCCGTTTTGGGAGGGTAGAAACCAAATCCTTTTGACGCACCCCACCACCCCCGCTGAGCAGTCGGCGGGGCGCAGTTGAGAACCAGAATCCGACCACGCCCCCGCCGTAAGTCGGCGGGGCCCAGTTTTCCTGGCACCGTGACGAGAGGAGGCATCACTACGGGTACCGACCAGCGCATCCGTCGTCGACTTCGCCTGCCAACCGCGATCACGCGGGACTATTCCAGCGCCGTGCTGCGCGCCATCATCTCTCAGTACGGCCCAGTACTTGGGGACGTTAGATCCATTCGATTCTACGACCAGGGACTGGGCGGCACGTACGGCCACGTGCATGAGTTGTGGCGCGAGCGCTGGCTCGGCTACACGCTGCCCCCTGGGACCAAGGCGGATGACATGCCGATCGACCAGGCGCGAGCCATCGCCGCGCGCCGTGACTACGCGCCGAGGGTAGACGGCGTTTGGTCGTTCCCCGAGTACCGGTTGCTCTACGTCTACTCTGAGGGCCACCAGTGCATGGAGTCTCATGACAACCACCTGGAGCCCCTTGAAGGCGTGCTCGCTACTGACGAGTCCGACGTAATCGGATTCCTGCGCATGATTGATCAATTGGAGGCGGAGCGCGCCCGAGAAGAGTGCGAGATCCACGAGCTCGGCGGCAGCGGACGTAGCTGGCCATTGCCGGATCTCGGCGCGGCCATCACGGCACCGATTCTACCCGGCCACCTGCGGGAGGATTTGCTGACTGACTTGGACGCCTTCCTGCTTGGCAAGGAGTGGTACGCTCGGCACCACCTCGCGTGGCGTCGTGGCGTCCTGATGTATGGCCCACCCGGCGGCGGAAAGACCACCGTCGCTCGCATGCTGGCCGCCCGTGCGTTCGAGCGTGGCGGGCGCGCGTACAGCTACACCATCTCCGCCAGTTCGACCGAAGCGCAGATTGTCGGCGCCGTCCGGAGCGCCTCGTGGAATCCGCCGGCATTACTGGTGCTGGAGGATCTTGACGCCTTTGATGACCGTCAAATCTCCCGCAGCGTCTTGTTGAATCTGCTCGACGGCTCCGCGGCCCGAGAAGGCCTTTACGTCGCAGCGACCAGCAATTTTCCGCAACGAGTGGACCCCGCCCTTGTCGGTCGGGCCGGTCGATTTGACCGTGCGATCGAGATTCCGCTGCCCAGTGATGATCTGCGTCATGCCTATCTGGAGCGCTTGTGGACTGACGAAGGGGCCGAGGTGCTAGCTCTGACCCCTCTGGTCGTCCGTGAGACGCATGGCCTAGCCATGGCCACCCTCAACGAGGTTCATCGTTGGGTGATGCTCCAGAACCGCGACCATGGTTCTCCGCCGTCAGAGCACGCCCTACGCGAGTACATCTCGGGGCTACGCAGAACGGACTCTGCCAAGTCCACTGGGCGCTGGGATTCGCGCCATGAGGGGGTAGGGTTCCGTGCCGTGTCCTCTGATTGACCGTGCTGGCGCCGAGGCGCCACAGGGGCCCAGCCTGCTCATCGTCCGCTTCTTCTCCTACTTTCCCGCCCTCGGCATCGCCGCGCTACCCGTCGGCGTGGCCGCACAGATCACCAACCACGCCGGCACACCGAACACTCCCATTACAGCGGAGTGGGTCCCCAACGACTCGGCGAGACCGTGGCGCGACATGCTCGACGGCGCGCTGGCCGCCGGCGCGATTCACCTTGGGATGCTCGCCGAGGCGTGGGCCAACACAGTAGGCAACGGGGTCACGTTGGACCTGTCGGTTCAGGCGATGACGCTGCCGCCCTCGGTCGATGTGGGGCCCGAGCTGACGGAGGCGGCAGTGGACCTGCTCTACTGGCAGGTCCTGACCGAGCACGTGATGTTGTTGGCCGAGGCTGAGGGGCTTGGCCTGACGGCGTGATAGGAGGGGTTCGAGATGCTCACCCGTATGCGGACATGGTTCCTGCGATTGAGGCGACGGGATCTGCCTGCCCTGCTATGGCAGTGGGCCACATGGCTCGATGCTGTGTGGTCCCTCGTAGGTTGGGTGGCATCCGGGCTCCGTTCACTCCCTGTATTCCCCACGCTGTGGCTCCTCGTCACGGCGATGGCCTGGGCAATGCTGCGTGCACTCAATGAGCAGATTCCAGTCGCGTACGCGGCACCTCGGTTCCTGGCTACCGAGGCGCAGATCCTCATCCGTCGCGTGGATCGCGCGCCGGCCGCCGATCTCCGCAGAGTAGCCCTTCTCGCGGCGGTGCACGCGTGGGAACGAGACCGCGGGGGTAACCGGCCGGGCCCAACCACACGCCGTGACGGGCGTCCTCGGTTGCGCGTACTTCGATGACGGCTCCTGAAGGCGATGGAGGTGGCTGAGCAATGCCGACCCTGAGACAGCTTCTCGACGTCGCCACCGAGGCTTACTACGGCGGCGACCGTGAGCGCGGCACTGTGTGGGACAGGATGCCGCGCATTGGTGGGATGCTCGGCCTCGTGCGCGACGGCTGCGGGGCCGACGAGGCGAACGCCGATGTCGCCGGTGCGATCACCATGATCGACGGGTACATTGAGCGGCTACGGCGCGTGCGTGACGCACTGGCCCAGTGGCAACGCGGCGACACGGCCTCGGCGCCAGCCACGCCGCCGGACCGGCCGAACGAAGGTGGTGATGATCCATGGCCACCCCGTACGCCCCCACCATCCTCAAGGCAGCGGCTACCAGACTAGACCCCGAGCGCCTCGTGACGGTCGCTCGTTGGCTCCGTTCCGAGCTGTACGCTTTTGGCGCCGATGTTATCGCCGATCCCGAGAGCCACGTCGAGGTGTGGGCGACGGGCAACGTCCCGCTGCCGCACCGGGACACTCTTCTTGAGGGCATCTTGTACGCCAACAACTCCTCTACCCATGCTGCAGACGTGCTACAAGCTCCCACCGTGTGGCTGCTTTCGTCGCTCTGGTGGGCACTGCACGATGATCTGACACCGGAATGGCTGTCGCAAGCGGTAAAGACAGCAGCCAACCCGCAACGCAAACCCACCGATGCCCGCTTTCCGTGGCCGCCGGCGGCTGTGGTGCCGCAGCTCTTCACACCGGGGAGCACAGCCTTCGATGTGATGATGCCGCACTTTGGTGCCTCGGCTGTGCGGGCTGACCGGTCGACTCTGCTTGGTGGAGCGCTGTGGTCCCTGGCACACCTGTACTGGGCCGCAGCCGTGCTGTTCTACTGCGAGCAACCTGAGGTAGCCGATCGCTCGGCCGTATCGACCCCTGTGGCACTGGCCGCACAACTACTTGCCGACCTCAGTGAGAGATGGCTGCCCGGGCCGTGGCACGCCGCAACTGGGCACGCCAGAGCGCGGCATCACGGCGTTACGCTCGAAAGGCAGGGATGAGGATGGCACACCGCTACACGACCGAGATCCTGCGCACCGCCGCCGAGCGATGGGACATGCGCCGCGTGGCAGTCGTCGATCAGCGCTACCGTGGACGTCTATGGGAGTACGGTGCCGACATGCTGGCCGCCAGGGAGTCGCTGATTCAAGTGCGCGACGACGGCGATTCACGCGGCCTTGATCTCGGGACACTGGCAGAGGGCATCTACCGGACGGACTACAAAAGCTTCAAAAACGAGTACTTGCTCAAGTGGCCAGCGACCTGGCTCGTGCAGGGCCTCTGGTGGGCCCTACACCCCGACCTCGACGAGGCCTGGCTTGATCTGACTTACCAGATGGACCAGTGGCGCCGGCCTGATCCGCGTGACGGCCTGTACCCCGGGCAACTCCTCGACATGGTAAAGGAGCTGTTCCATGAACGCTCGGTGTCGGCCCAGGTCCTGGTGTCACACCTGTCAGCGACGTACCAGCCGGAGGACCGGATTGCGCTCCTCGCCGGAACACCGTGGAGCCTCGGGCATTTGTACTGGCCGGCAATGGTGCTGTTCTATGCCGAGCACCCCGAACAGGCCGGCCAGGGCTACGTTTCGATGCCCGAGGGTACGGTCGCGCTCATGCTGGCGGAGCTCCGCGAAGCATGGCTGTCTGGCCCCTGGCAGGAGTCACGCCGGTATTTCGAGCGCATCGAGGAGCGGGCCCGACAGGCGGAGCAAGCGCGTCAGACAAAACAGGGGCAGCAGCAGCCGTCGCCGGAAAGCGAGCCTGGTCTGGCTCAGAGCGGACAGGTGATCACGCTGGATCCCCGAGCCGTGGCGGTCGCGTTCTCCGGCGACGGCCGGATGGAGATCATGCTGGCCGACGGGCGCGTCCTGCTCGTGCCTTTGAGTTGGTCACACCGATTGGCGAGCGCCACGCCCGAGCAGCGGGAACAGGTTCGCATCACGGCAGATGGTGCGGTTCTCTCGTGGCCCGACCTCGACGAGGACATCGAGGTGGCCGCGCTGCTCTCGGCGACGGGGAGGCTGTTTGACTGGCCCGACGATGTTGCGCTGGATGAGCGAGACGATTTCGATGCTCCCGAGGATGAACGGGTAGGCGGACAAAGCGACCCCGAGGACGGCGAATGATGGGGGCGGATGGCTTGTTGCACGTGACCGAGGGCACGATGTCGGCAACTTATGACCGTGAGGTGGACGTGCTCCACATTGGCATCGGCGACCCCACCCCGAGCTACAGCATTGGAAATCCTGCCGACGTGCCACGCGTTGAGTGGATGGTCGCGGTCGCCGAACCGGAACGCATCACAGGTGCCATCGTCATGGATTGGGCCAAGGTGTGGGGCGACCAAGTTCCCCCGTTACCGTTCGCACTGACCCGCAACGTCATCGAACGAGGCATGCATGGCAAAGGCGCACCGCCTGATCCGTTGGCTGTGATGCTGCACCGGTTGCGGTCTCATATCAGCATCGATCCAGGGGTGCTGGGCGGCAAGCCTCGCGTCACCGGAACCCGAGTCGGCGTCACCCATGTCGTGGCGGCAGCGATCGCCGGCGGGCCCGGCGAGCTGCGAGCACAGTTTCCGAACTTCACAGAAGACGACATCATGGCTTGCCAACTGTTCGCACGGTTGGTGCTGGAGCGGCCGGGCATTGGTGCTGCTCTGCTAGACAAGAACGAAGGCGGCGACGACGCATGAAGGGCCACCTGCGGCAGAGGGGCAAAAGCAAGGTCTGGTATGCCGTGTGGGACGACTACCGCACGGGAAAGCGGCAACGCCGATGGACAAGCCTTCGCACCACGTCGAAGCGCGAGGCCCACGAGCGACTGGCTAAGCTGATCTCGGACTGGAGCGCCGGCAACGTGCCGCCGACCGGCCGTCTGACGGTAGCCGAACACTTGAAGAACTGGATCACCACACGGGAGACGGCCGGTCGTGCGCCAAAGACAGTTTGGAGCTATAGAACGATGGTTCGCCTGCATATCGCGCCTGCGCTTGGGCACCACCAGCTCACCGCACTGCGGCCACAGCATCTTGAAGCCCACTACGCGGCGGAGCTGGCCCGCGGACTTTCACCCCGCACAGTGGCGTACCAGCATGCGATTATTCGAGCTGCGCTTAGGCACGCTGTGAAACAGGGCCTAATCCCTCGCAGCCCGTGTGATCAGGTGACTCCGCCGGCGGTGTATCCGACCGAGCAGATGGTGTTCACGCCGGAGCAGGCAGCCATCTTTCTCGACGTACTACGCGGCCACAGATTGTACGCGTTGTTCTTCATCGCCCTGTCCACCGGGATGAGGGAAGGCGAGCTGATTGGGCTGCGCTGGCAGGACGTAGACATCGCCGGCAAGCGCCTGATGGTGCGGGTGCAGCGGCAGTATTTCAAGGGCGAGGGTATGGTCGAGGGGCCCACCAAGGAGCACAGGGGAGCCAGGGTTATCGAACTCACGGACGACGAGGTGACGGTTTTTCAAGAGCACCGCCAGCGGATCGACGCAGAGCGCGCCGCGTTGCGGGAACGGTTTGGCGTGGACGTCTGGCAGGACTTCGACCTTGTGTACCCATCGGAGGTCGGCACACCGCTTTCGCCGAGCAACCTGCGCCGCCTGCATAAGGCGACGCTTGCGAAGGTCGGCCTCGAAGGCGTGAAGGTTCACGGTCTGAGGCACACCGCTGCTACGCTCATGCTGAGCGCCGACGGCCGCGTGCTGGTGGCCAGCAGGAGGCTCGGGCACGCGGATCCAGCGACCACAGCTCGGATGTACGGTCACACGCTGCCGGGTGATCAGCGTGAGGCTGCGGAAAAGGCTATGCAGAGCGTGTTGCAGGCCGGAATGAACCGAGCAGGGGAAAGCAAAGCCTAAGAACCGCCCAGCGACTGCTCAACTTCTTTGAGGAGCTTGATATGCGCATCCGTGTCCAGCAGTGCTTCACTAAAGATAATATGGTCATCCACCCGGGTGTTTGCCCTTAACTCAAGAGTGAGCAACTGGGGCAACGCATCCGCCGCCACCCCGGGATAGCCACCGCTTTTCATCTGTAC
>JAJYNV010000284.1 GCA_021786135.1 Bacillota bacterium | reverse complement strand
GAAAGCCCAGGTGCGTCTCGAACGCCTGGTCGTCGCTTTGCGCCCGTACCAGGTGCCGCTCCACGTCGCGCGCAAGATCGAGGCGCGCTATGGCGATGAGGCCGAACAGGTCGTGGCGCATGAGCCGTACAGGCTATGGCGCGATGTGGGCGGCATCGGCTTCCTCACGGCGGACCGCGTCGCCCGCGCCATGGGCATCGCGGAGGATGCGCCGGAACGCATGGAGGCCCTGGTGCTCTACCTGTTGCAGACAGCGATGGACGAGGGGCACGTGGCCCTGCCCCAGGCAGAGATTGCGCAGCGCGCGGTCCGGCTGGGCGGCAGCACAGAGCGCATCGAACGGGCGCTGCGTGATCTGGCGCAGGGCGGGCTCGTCGTTATGGACGATGGACTTGTCTACCTTACGCGCAACCACCAGATGGAGAGGAGGGTCGCGCGTGCCGTTGCCCTATACCTGCGTGCGCGCCCCGCACAGGTGACGCTGCGAAATCGCGGCGCCCTTTCGCCCGCGCAGGCTGCCGCCGCGCAGGCGGCGCTCGGGCGCGGTCTCTTCGTCCTCACAGGCGGGCCCGGAACCGGCAAGACGACGACCGTGCAGGCGATCGCGCGCTCGGCGCGAAGCCAAGGCCTGCGGCTCGAACTCGCGGCGCCGACGGGGCGTGCGGCGAAGCGCATGCAAGAGGCGAGCGGATTGCGGGCCCAGACCCTGCACCGCCTGCTCGGGCTGCGCGGCCCGCAGAGCGAGGTGCAGGAGCTCGCGGTGGACCTGGTCATCGTGGACGAAGCGTCGATGATCGACCTCTGGCTCTTCGACCGCCTGCTCGTCGCCTTGCCGCGCACGGCGCGGCTCGTACTGGTCGGCGACCCCGACCAGCTACCGCCGGTGGGTGCGGGCCAGCCCTTCGCGGACCTCCTGGCGCGCCGCGAGGTGCCACGAGCGGAACTGACCGAGATCTTCCGTCAGGCGGCGCAGAGCGGCATCGTGCAGGCGGCGCACCGCATCCGCCAGGGCTATCTGCCCCAGCAGGCGCGGGACTTCGTCTGGCTGCAGGCGGACGCGCCGCTCGAACTGCAGCGCCTGGCCCTGCAGGCGGCCACAGAGACGCTGCCGGGAATGGGGATCGAGCCCGATGAGATCCAGGTGCTCTCCGCCGGCCACAAGCACGAGAGTGGGGTGCAGGAGCTCAACACCGCTCTGCAGGCGAGGCTCAACCCGCCGCGTGGCCAAGCCGAGCTGCGTCAGGGCGATCGCATCTTCCGACTCGGCGATCGCGTGGTGCAGTTGCGCAATGACTATCAGCGCGGAGCCTTGAATGGCGAGGTGGGGCGCATAACCCGCCTGTCGCCCAAGGGGCGCGGACTTGCCGTCGCTTTCCCGGACGCGTCGGGTGAGCGCGAGGTGGAGTATGAGGCCGATGAGCTGCGCCAACTCCAACTCGGCTATGCGACGACGGTGCACAAGGCGCAGGGCAGCGAGTATCGAGGGGTGGTGCTGGTGCTGTCGCCGCAACACTGGATGCTGCTGCAGCGCAACCTCCTCTACACGGCCGTCACGCGGGCGCGCGAGCGCATCGTCGTGGTGGCGCCGGCACGCGCCTTGCGCCAGGCCCTGCGTGCCGAGGGACGGGACGTACGCTACGGGCGGCTCGGGGCCCGCATCGAGGCTGCCCTCAAAGGCACGGCCCCCGCCTGAGACTTGTCTCGGAGTGTCGCTGCCCTCGGCCCTGAGGCACCAAAATAGCCGATGCGCAGCCTGGCGTCAGTAGCGTGCAGGCAAGCCATGTGCGGCGAAAAAGTCGAGGACCGACATCGTCACTTTGGAAGACCGCGGTCCGTGGCCTCCGGGGAAGAAGCGCAGCGACACCGCGTGGTCTTGGCGTTTCAGTGCTCCGTAGAGCGTGCGCAGCATGCCGGGGGCCACGATCGGATCACTGGTGCCGCCGATCAGGAGTATAGGGATTTCGATCCGCGTGAAGTTCGGCGAGTTTGCGCGGTACCAGGCCGAGTCGACGTCGTCTCCGTGTGCGCCTACCAGGGCGGCGTATTCGGTGAGGTCATCCTGCGACAGGTGGGGAAACGCGGCGCTTAGCCAGTCCCATGCCACGATGGCGCCCGGCCAGGAACTGATCAGAACGGCCGCGCGCGCCGCCTGGTCCCTCTCTGCCACCATCAACGCGATGCCGCCGCCCAGGGACGAACCGAGGAGATAGGTGGCGTCCGCCCGCAGGGGCAGCCCCCGGATGTGCCGGAGCGCTCTTAGACCGTTCAAGGTGTCGACGACATCGTCTTTGGTGTCACCGACAGGCCCCTGACTTGGACCATAGCCGGCGTAGTTGGGCAGGAAGGCCACGCCGCCCAGGCTCAAGTCGGATGCGGCCTCGACGGCGGAGGAGAACACCTGCGCGTCATGGTACGGCAGGCCGAGCGGGAAGCCGCCGTGCAGGTCGAGCAGCAAGGGGAAGGGACCATGCCCTGGCGGCACGGCGAGGTAGGCTTGGCAGCGCAGTCCGCGGCTCCAGTAGATGAGGCTCCAGATGCCGGTTCCTTGGGGAATCTCTAGCCCAGGTGGCGCGGGCAGCGCGACGGGAGACAGGGCGATAGGCTTGCCGTTCGTGGCAGGGCCGCCTTGCCCTGTCAGCGCAAGGACCGTTGGCGGTGCGAGATGCTGCCCGCCGGGCAGAATGACCGGAAGGGCCGATGCGAGCACCAGGCACGCAAGAGCCAGGGATGAGCGTTGCCACCACCGGGTGGAAGCACCCCTGTGCATCACTCGACCCTAAGCCCGTGCGCCGCGTAGAAGGCCTGCTCGATAGCGAATGACGCCTTCGTCTCGGGCGCGTGCCCTCCCGGTACAAAGTGGAGCTGCACATGGGCATTGTAGCGACGGAGATGGGCATACATCGCCCGGAGCATGGCTGGAACAATCAGAGGATCGTGCGTGCCGCCCACGATCAGTACGGGCACCTTGACATCCTGGTACGGCACCGAATTCTGCCGGCACCAGACGGATTGCATGTTCGCACCGCAGGACTGCGCCAGATAGATGTCGTCGAGCAGATCGCCGCTCGTCAGCCTGTTGGTCGGTTGGGCCTGCAGCCACGACATGGCTTCCTCGGCCCCGGGCCAGGGGCTGATGAGGAGGACCGCCCGCACCTCGGGGTCATGCGCCGCTGTCATCAGGGCGATGATGCCGCCAAGCGAGGCGCCGGAAAGGTAGGTCGCGTCCCGCTTCACGTGCAGCCCCGCGATGTGCCCAAGGGCAGTGAGACCGTTCATGACGTCGATGTAGTCGTCGTGGCTGTCGCCGACGTTTCCCTGGCTCGGGCCGTATCCTCCGTAGTTCGGCATGAAGCTGATCGCGTCAGGTTCGGACGCGACGGCTGCGAAGGATGGCGTGTTCACGGGGAAGCCCGAATAATGGCTGGGCATTCCCCACACGTCGCCGCCATGCAGCAGCACCCAGAGCGGGCGACTTCCCCGGCCGCTCGGAACATCGAGGTAGGCCTGACAGCGGCGACCCCGGCTCCAATAGGTCAGGCTGAAGATGTGCATGCCCTTGGGCACGTTGCGTTGGTACGCCTTGGGCACATTGACGGGCACGAGCGCGATGGGCGCGCCGTTTGCCCTGTTGTCCCTGGTCGCCTGGAGCGAAAGCCCTCCTGGCGTGGACGAGCCATGGCCCGTCGAGCATCCCGCGAGGAGTGGGAGCAGGCCGAGGAGTGCCAGCCACCGGATCTGCCCATGGAGCGAGCGGCGCATGACATATCACCCCATCTGGAAGAACGTCTCATGTCAAGAGATGACATTCCAGCCAGATGGTCGGTACTCCTGCGTTGTCCAGCATCCAGCACAGATGGGATGCGGTCGGCGTGTCCATCGATCAGGGCGGAGCGGTGAAGACCACCGTTACGGGCCGCCCGGACTTCAGACTCGTACCGGGCGCCGGTTTCTGCTGCGCCGCCACGCCCGATCCGCTTGGGACCATGTGGTAGCCGCGCGCGGAAAGCGCCGCTTCGGCCTGCTGCACCGTCAAGCCGAGTACGTCGGGCACACCAGCGGTCTGTTGTGCTCCACCCATCTGCACCGTGACGGTGGCTCCAGGCGCGATGCCGGCACCGGCCGCCGGGGACTGTGCCACCACCTGTGAGCCGCTGCCTTGGCTCTGCATCAGGAGGCCAAGGGCGTTGAGCCGCAAGGCGGCCTCGGCGTAGGTGAGGCCGGCGAGCTGCGGCAGTGTCAGCTGCTGGGGCTGGAGTGTGTTCGTGCTTGCGGGTATCCCGAGGTAGTCCATGATCTGGCCGAACAGCTGCGAGAAGACTGGCGCGGACACATCTCCGCCGTAGAAGAGGCCCTTCGGGTCGTCGAGCTGCACAAGGATTAGCACTTTCGGGTTCGGCATAGGACCGTAGCCGATGAAAGAAGCGAGGAAGTCCCCCGTCTTGAACTTCCCGGCCTTGCCCACGACGTTGGCGGTGCCGGTCTTGCCGGCTATTTCGTAGCCTTTCACCTGGGCCAGGTTGCCCGTGCCCTTGGTGACCACCTTGATCATGGCGGTCCGAACCTCGCTGGCGACGAGCGGGGTGATGACGCGTTGCGAAGGGAAGGTGAGAACCTGCTTCCTGCCGTTCGGCAGCAGCAGGGCCTTGCCGATGTGCGGCGTGTGCCAGACGCCGCCGTTGGCGACAGCAGCCACCGCGGCAGCCAACTGGATGGGAGAGATGGCGATCGTCTGGCCGAAGCCCATCTCGCCGAGGTCGAGATTGGTGGCCTGGTTTTCCGGCGGGATGAGCCCCGCGGTCTCGCCGGGCAGGTCGACGCCCGTCGGCCTGTCCAGGTGGAAGAGATTGTAGAAGTGGTAGAGTCTGGAGGCGCCGATGTCGATGGCGAGCGTCGCGAAGCCGACGTCCGACGATACTTCCATGATGCCGTCGAAGGTGAGCCGGCCGAAGCCTGTGGGTATCCAGTCGAAGATCCGGATGCCGTCGATCACGATCGAGCCCTTGTCCATGATGGACCAGCTCGGCGTCGCGACGCCGGTGGTGAGAGCGGCCGAGGCCGTGACAGGCTTGATCGTCGACCCGGGCTCGAACGCGTACTCGACCGGCTCGTCCGCCCATTCGGTCTGAGGGTAGGCCTGCCAATTGGCGGGGTTTGGCTCTGGGTTCTGGGCCATGGCCAGGATGGCACCGGTATTGGGATTGAGCACGATGATGCGTCCGCCCGAGGCATGGCGCAGCTTGACTGCGGCAGCCAGGTCCCGTTGCGCGAAGGCCTGGATCGAAAGGTCGAGCGTCGTCTCGAGACCGTCTCCCGGCACGGCAGGGGTGACGTGGACGCCGTACTGAGGCAGGGGATTGCCGAGCGCGTCCACCTTGACGACTTCCATGCCGGGCCGGCCGCTGAGCTGCTGGTTGTAGCTGAGTTCGACGCCGGCGAGTCCCGTCTGGTCGACGCCGACAAAGCCGATCGCCGCGCCAGCTAGGTTGCCCTGCGGGTAGATGCGCCAGGACACCGGCTGCAATCCGAGACCGTCATAGGTGCCGAGTGCCTGGATGCGGGCCGCCTGGGCCAGCGTGACGTGATAGGAGAGCCAGACGAACGCCTGCCGCGACGAGAGGATCTTCCGCAGTTTGGTGGCGCTGTCGCCGAGGATGGGTGCCAGCTGGTTCGCCATGGTGCGGGGATTCTGGATCGAACGAGGCATGGCCCACAATGCTTCTCCCGGTGTTTCGAGGGCCAGCACCTGCCCCTTGCGGTCTGTGATCGTGCCTCGGACCGGCGGCAGAGGCAGATGCGCATACTGCTCGGCGAGGGCGGCGCGCCCATAGACGGAGCCGGCGATGACCTGGAGGTAGGTCAGGCGCACGACGAGACCTAGCGACAGGATGGCCAGCGCGACGAGCACGGCGATGGTGCGGCGGACGACGAGTCGACGATAGCTTGGCTGCACGTAACTCCCCCACTCTCCGCGCGACGCGCAGCGCCAGCCCTGCTAGAGGTAGCTCTCGCCGTAGGTGCGGAGGCTCTCGAGGACAGGCAGAAGGCCTGACCCCTTCGGCGTCAGCTCGTAGGTTATGCGCACTGGGGCTCCGCGGTGCTCGCTGCGATGCACGACGCCCTGGCGCTCCAAAGTCTTCAGGCGATCGGACAAGGTCTTGGGGGATATGCCGACGAGGGAAGTCTGCAGCTCGCCGAAGCGTCGGCTGCCTCCGCTGAGGTCCCGCAGGATGAGAAGCGTCCAGCGATTGCCGACGATGGATGCGGCGCGGGCGATAGGACAGGAGGCCTTCTCCGGCAAGGAGCACCCACCTTTCTGCTGGGACGCTAGCACATGCCTTGGCGGAGTGTAAAGGGCGCCGTGTCGCCGATCCCAGGGCCCGGATGCTATGCTCGAAGGGTGGTGCTGTGACGGGTCTTCGGCTTTCGGCCCGGACGAGCGGTCCGGCCGTATCGCGACCAGCGCAGGAGGTTGGCCGCACGCGCACCTGAGGAGGATCGACGCATATGGCGCAGATCGTGATCTACCGCGGGGCAGAGGTAGCCGGGAAGACGGCCGTCGCTGTGAGCGGCGGGCGCATCCTGGCGCTGGGTACGGGTGATGAACTGATCGGTGCGTTCCCGGGGGCCATCGTGCGCCAGGTCTCAGGCTCCTTCCGACCTGCACTTCTCGACGGCCATCTGCACCTCCTCGCGTATGGGCGCGCCCTCGGTGAGGTAGACCTGGCCAGGCTGGACCTCGCGGCGGCATGCGCTGCGCTGACTGCGGCGCGCGCTCGCGCAAGCGGGTGGCTGCGCGGCCGCGGAGCGAACGCGCAATTGCTCCGGCAACTCGCCGCGGAGCCGGAACTTTTGCGCCGGCTGGCACCGCTTCGCATCTGGGCCCATGATCTCCACACGTTGCTCACCGATCCTGAGAGCGCTCGTGCTTTGGGACTCGATCGCCATGTGCCGGCGGGGGGAGCGGTGGAGCTGGGGCCGGACGGGCTGCCGACAGGCCTTCTGCGCGAGACGGCGGCTCTGCCGCTCGCACAGGCGGCCGAGGAGGACGAAGGCGGGGCCGAGGCGGCTGTAAACCGTGCCATCCAAGCGCTTTGGCGGCACGGCATCGTGGGAGCGGTGACGTTTGAGACACCGGAGGGCGTGAAGGCGGTGGGTGCCGCCACGGGTAAACTGCCGTTCCGCGCGTATGTGTACGAGACGGGGCACGACATCGGCAGCGGTGCACGGCCGCACCGCATGGGCCACAGGTCTGCCCTGGTCGGTGCGAAGTTCTTCCTGGATGGAACGCTCGGGTCCCGTACCGCATGGCTCGTTGCGCCGTATGCCGATGGTCCCGGACGCGGCCTGCCCAGACACGACCCCGAGGAACTGCGCTCGCGCATGCGCAGCCTCGCGCGGCGAGGATTCTCCGTGGCGGTGCACGCCATCGGCGATGCCGCGGCCGAGGCGGCCCTTGACCTCATAGGGCCGCTGCCGGCCGCCGATGCGCCGCACCGCATCGAGCACCTGCAGCTGGTGAGAACCGGATTCGCGGAGAGGCTTCGCGCTACGGACGTCACCGCGTCGATCCAGCCGTGCCACCTTGCCCAGGATCTCGAAGACGCTCGGCGGGCTTGGGCGGACCGGCTCGACCGCGCCTATCCGTACCGCGAGTTGGCGGAGGCCGGCGTGCGGATTGCCCTCGGATCCGACGCGCCAGTGGAGGATCCCTCGCCTGCACTCGGCCTGCACTGGGCCCTGCGCGCGGATGCTGTCGGCGGCGGGCGTCGACATAGCCTGGACCTTGCTCAGGCTTTGCAAGGCTATCGCGAAGGAGTGTATCGCAGCGTTGGCATGCGCTGCGAGAATGTCGGCCCGGGGGCGAGCGCCAACCTTGCGCTGTACGCGCAGGGTCCAGAACATGGCGATGGGCCGGTGCTCGTCCTGAGCGAAGGGCAGGAGGTATTCAAGGCAGACGGGGCGTACGTGGAAGCATAGTCGGCGGCGGCGCCGATCTGAGCCTGAATGATCCGCGGTGGCAGGGAAATGAGGCGAAGCCTTGGCCAGTCTCCTGCAGGAACGCGTGGGCAACGTAGTGCTCCTCACGTTCAACCGATCGAGTGTTCGCAATGCGGTCGATGCGGACCTCGCCCATCGCTTCTCCCAGGCTCTGCGCCAGGCCCTGGGAGAGGCTTCAGCCATCTGTCTGCGGGGGAACGGACCAGTGTTCTGCGCAGGCGGGGACCTCGCTGCGCTCAAGGACGACGACGACCAGGCGCTGGCGGTGATGGCAGAGATGCGCGCGTCGCTCGCCGTGATCCTGTCAGCTCCCGTGCCGGTGATCGCGTACGTTGAAGGACTGGCTGTGGGCGGCGGCGCGGAGATCGCGGCCACCTCGCACATCGTCTGCGCCACCCCAGGCGCGGCGTTTCAGTTCGTCCAGGCGAACCTGGGCCTCAGCCCAGGCTGGGGAGGCGGGGCCGCCCTCGCTGCACGCGTCGGGCGCGGCCGCGCCCTGGACCTCCTGCTGACCGCAAGGCGCATCGGCGCGGCGGAGGCGCGCAGCCTTGGCCTCGTCGATCGGGTGCTCATCCCGGCGGATCTGCCGGCCTACCTCCGCCAGCGTGCGTTCCAGGACCGTCAGCTTGGTATGGCGGTGATTTCCTCGCTGCGGCAGGACGAGAACGGTGCAGAGCGGGCCAGACGTGAATTCGAGAAACTCTGGCGCGGTACTGGCCACCACGCGTCTGTGGCACGCTTCCTGGAGGAAAAGTAGGCGAGGGGGCGGCGCAGTTGGGCGAGGGCGCAAGGAAGCTGGAGACGGACACTGGCATCGTAGCCGCCTACGGCGAGATAGGCGGCGCTTGTCTCCTCGTCCATGGCGCTGGAGAGGATGCGTCCATCTTCGCCGCGCAGATCGCGGCGGTTCCCGGTGTTTGGGCCGTTGACCTGCCCGGTCATGGGGCATCCCCTGGTCCAGGCTTTCAGCAGGTTGAGGCGTACGCGGACCTCGTTCTGGAGATTGTACGGCGGTACGCGTCGCACGGCGTCTATCTCGGCGGGCACTCCATGGGTGGAGCTGTCGCGCTGCAGGCAGCGCTCACATCGCCCGAACTCGTGCGGGGGCTCATCCTGATCGCCACCGGCGGACGCCTGCGGGTGCATCCCGATCTGCTGGCCGCATTGGGCACAGGTGACATGCCCGAGCAGTTCGTGAATCTGATGTTCGCCCCTGATGCTCCGGCCGATGTGCGCGCTGCCTTGCCGGCCGCGGAGCGGACGGTTCAGTACGGCGACTTTTTGGCCTGCGACGGGTTCGACGTGCTTGGGCGACTTGGCGAGATCCAACGTAGAGCGCTTGTGCTGGTCGGCGATCGCGATCGCATGACCCCTGAAAAGTACGGCAGGACGCTTGCACAGTCCCTCGGCGGAGAATTCGAGCTCATCTCGGGCGCGGGGCACATGCTGCCGCTCGAGGCGCCACAGGCGGTAAGCCGCAGCATCGCGGAGTTTCTTGCGGGGGGTGGCCGCTAGAGGTGGAGTACCGCGGTGTGCTGGCTATTGACCTCGATGGCACCCTGGTGCATCGGGGACTTGAAATCTTGAGGAGCGACCTCATGGCGATTCGCACCGCGCGCGACGCGGGACTCCTGCCGGTCGTCGCCACGGGTCGGCGGGTGGCTACCAGCCGGCGCTTTGCGAGGGACCTGGGCCTCTCGGATTGTCCCGTCGTCGCCTGCGACGGCGCGCTCGTGCTCGATCCCGAGGAGGGAGCACCATGGCGCGCAGTGGAGGTCCCGCGTCCGACGGTCGCAAGGATCGCCGAGCTCTGCCGCAGGCACGGCGTGAGCGTCGGCTTTTCGACCCGTGAGGGACTTTATGTGCAGGCGGGGGCTGTCGCGCTCCACCCATGGCGACACCTCTGGCGGCGCGGCGCCCTGCGTTCGCCCGGTCGCCTGCGCCGTGCCCTCTGGGACCTGAGTGAGCGACGCATGGTGCAGGACCGCTATCAGCAAGCCGCTGGAATGCCCGTCTACAAGGTCGACCTCTTCGGGCCTGGTTCCGCCGAGGCGAGATCGTGGCTCGAAGGGGAGATCGATGGCGTGCAGGAGACGGCGCCGGTCGGGCCGCTGGAACTGGTCGCGACAGGCGTCGACAAGGCAAGCGCAGTTGAGGTCGTTCTCGAGCGCCTGCAGCTCGACTGGTCCCAGGTGATCGCGATTGGAAACGACTGGAACGATCGCGAGATGATCGCGCGTGCAGGGTTCGGCGTGGCCATGGCCGACGCGCCCCGCGCCGTGCGCCAAGTGGCCCGCTATGTCACGGGAGGGGTGCGTGAAGGCGGAGCGGGTGCGGCCATAGAGACGTACCTCGGCCTGCTGACGCCCTGACCCGCATGCCTTGGCGTATAATCGCCTTGGTGTGTTCCGGTCGGAGGAGGGTCGGTTCTTGCAGGTCGTCGTTCTGGTGAAGCAGGTTGCGGACACTGATGCGCGCATCAAACTTGCGGATGGGAAGCAGGACATCGATCGGCAGAGCGCTAGCCTGATCGTCAACCCATATGACGAAATGGCTGTCGAAGAGGCTCTGCGCATCAGGGAGAAGCATGGCGCCACAGTCTGGGTGGTGACGCTGGGAGAGGCCAAGGCTGAAGAAGCTCTGCGCACGGCCCTGGCCATGGGTGCCGACGAGGCCGCGCGGATCACGGCCCCGGTCAGTGATCCTCTGACTTCGGCCAAGGCGCTGGCGCAGGCGGTGCGCGAGATCGCGGCCGACATCGTGATCGCCGGACGCTCCGCGGCAGACGACGAGCAGGGACAGGTTGGTGCCCTGGTCGCCGTTGAGCTTGGCTGGCCGCATGTCACCGAGGTGACCAAACTCGAGATCACCGGTGCGGAGGGTGTGGCCGAGCGCGAGGTGGAGGGCGGCGTCGAGGTGCTCGATTTCACCCTGCCGGTCGTCGTGACGGCGCAGGAGGGACTCAACACACCGCGCTATGCGTCACTGCCGGGCATCATGAAGGCCAAGCGCAAGGAAATACGTCAGATCGCCGTCGATGGTGCGCTCCTTGGAGAGCAGGTGCTTGCGACGCGCTCGCTCGACCTGCCGCCCGCGCGCGCGCAAGGCAAGATCCTCACCGGTCTCGAGCCTGCCGATGCCGCCAAGGAGCTCGTCCGGATCCTGCACGAGGAAGCCAAGCTGATCTAGGGAGGCGTCATCCGGTGATTCTCGCGGTCTTGGAAGCCAATGAGGGTTCGCTCAAGAAGATATCCTCCGAGCTCGCCGCGGCCGCGCGCAAGGCGCGGGCCCTGCTCGGTGCGGATGGCATAGCGCTGGTGCTGGTAGGTGCCGACGATGGCGCCCTCGACGCCGCATCCATGCTGGACTGCGACCTCTGCCTCAGCGCGAGCGGCGCTGCGTTTGCCGGCTACGCCGCGGAAGCCTGGGCTACTGCCGTCGTGCAGGCCGCACGGGATGTGTCGGCACCTCTCATTCTCTTCGGCTCCACCTCGTTTGGCAGGGACCTTGCCCCTCGTGTGGCCGGGCTCCTGCAGGCCGGCCTGCTCGCCGATGTGGCTGATCTGACGCTCGAGGACGGTCACCTGACCGCCGAGCGCAGCATTTACTCGGGCAAGGTGAACGCGACCGTATCGAGCCTCAGCGCCGTGACGGTCGCCACCGTGCGCCCGAACGCCTTCTCTCCGGCGGGTCAAGGAACCTCACCGGCTCCTCGGCGCGAGATCACCGTCGAGGTCGATCCATCGTCGGTACATTGTCGCGTGCGGGAAGTGCGCCGCCAGGTAGCCAGCCGACCTGAACTGACCGAGGCCAGCGTCGTCGTGGCGGGGGGGCGCGGCCTCAAGGATGCGGAGAACTTCCATCTG
>JAJYNV010000054.1 GCA_021786135.1 Bacillota bacterium | reverse complement strand
TCCGGCGCATTCCTCCGCGCAACATCCCGGCGGGCGTCTTCGCGGACGCGCTCGACCGTCTCTCGACCATCGTGCGCCGGGTCTGCAGCGCCAACTGACGGTCCTCGTCCCCCGGACACAAGCCGCCTGCCGCCCGGTGGCAGGCGGTCTCCCATCCAGCTCCGGAGCGCCGCGCGCGTCGAGGTGCCACTTGGGCGTGGCCGCGAACCCCCCAGCCATCATGCGAGCGGGGCGATCTTCTTGCGACGTGACCCGACAGCTGGAACGGAGGTGTTCCCTTGACCTATGACCTCCTGATCGTCGGTGGCGGGATCTGGGGTGCAGGTGCCCTGCACGCGGCGGCGCGGGAAGGCGTGCGTTGCGCCCTGCTCCTCGAGGCCGATATCGGCCTCGCCCAGGAGAGTTCCGCGAAGTCGGGCGGCATCGTGACCGACCTTCTCTGGCACCCGGAGGACCAGACATTCGTCCAGCGCAGCCGCGAGCTCTTCACGGAGGCCCTCAGGCGGAGCGGCGACGTCTCCATCGTCCAGCCCTACGGCATGCTGACCCTGGCGGAAGGCGAGCACATCGACGCCCTCCACCGCCGCACCGAGGATCTCAAAGCACGCGAGGTGCCGTATGAACTCTTCGACCAGGCCGAGGTGGAGAGGCGCTATCCCGCCCTCGACCGCCTGAACCCCGATACCGTCGCCCTCTGGCTCCCGGGCGACTGGCACGTGAACGCCACCGCCTTCGCGCAGCAGGTCCAGGAGGACGCGCGCTCAGAGGGGCTCGAGGTGCGCACCGCCTGCCGTGCGGAGTCCATCAGGGTGGAGGATGGGAAGGTCCTGGTGACGGCCTGCGGCGAGGTGTTCGCCGCCAGGCGCGTCCTCGTCACGGCGGGCACCTGGACGCGCAGGCTCGTGCGCACCGCCGGGGTCGACATCCCGCTGCGGCCCTACCTCGTCCAGGCCTCTTCCCTGGAGCTTCGCAGGAGGCACGGACTCCCGATCGTCTGGCACCTCTCCACGGACGTCTACATGGTGCCTGATGGCGAGGAAGATTTCCTTGCAGGCGACGGCACCAGGACCCGGGAGTTCGACCCCGACAACTTCCCGCGCATGGGCGACGAGGATTTCAAGGCGACCATCGCCGAGCGCCTGATGCAGCTCTCGAGCCTTGGCGACGTCGCCGGCCTGCGTTCGAACTGGGCGGGCCTATGCGGGGGCACCCCGGACCGCCGGCCTCTGGTCGGGGAGGTCGCGCCGGGTCTCTTCGTCGCCACCGGCGACCAGGGCCTCGGCGTGATGCGCGGCCCCGCGATCGGCGAGTTCGCGCTGCGCATCGCGCTCGGCCTCGCCGAGGCTCCCCACCTTCGTCCGGACCGCTTCCCCCCGACCGACTTCGAGATCAGGGCCGGCTTCACGCTCGACTGACTCTCCTGGCAAGGATCCGCCCAGGTGTGGGGACCGATGCCGTCACCCTTTCCCTGGGCGGATCCTCACAACCGGCGAGCTTCACTGCTTCCCGTCAAGGAACTCGGTGCACGCCCGGCGATAGACCCGCGCGGCCAGATAGAGCTCGTCGAGCGGTACGTACTCATCGGCGGCATGCGCCTTCCTGATGCTGCCGGGACCGTAGACGACGCTCGGAATGCCCGCGTGTCCCGACAGGAGGGCCGCGTCGGTCCAGGCGGGGAAGCGCTCGTAGACCGCTTCCCCGCCGCTCTCCGCGGCAATGGCTCCCGCCAGGGCCACGACGCCCGGGTGGGTCGGCTCCACATAGGTCGGAACGTGGTCCAGGGTGAGGATGCTGTTCTCCATGCGCACGACCTCGCCCCTGACCCCTTCATGCAGGCGGAGCGCCACACCGAGCATCTCTTCGAGTTCCCCTACAACGCTCTGGACGCTCTCCCCGGGAATCCAGCGCCGGTCGAGCTGGAGCCGGCATTCCCCCGCGACGGTGCTGGGCTGCTCACCGCCATGGATGAAGCCCCAGTTGATGGTCGACTCCCCCAGGAAGGGATGCCGGCGGGCGGCGATGCGGGGATTCAGGTGCGACGCGCAGAGCGACATGAAGGTCTGGGCCGCCGAAATGGCATTGCGCCCCTTGTCCGCAGCACCCGAATGCGCCGCCACGCCGTGGAAGCGCACCTCGAGCCATTCGAGCCCGCGGTGCCCGAGATGGATCTCAAGGTCGCTCGGCTCGCCGACGATGCAGAAGTCGGCGTGCACACCACGCTTGATGAGCGCTTCCGTGCCCTCGCTCCGCTCCTCCTCGCCCACGACCCCGGCAAACAGCACCTCGCCGTCCAAGTCCGCATCCTTGAGGTCGACCAGCGCGGCCATCATCGCCGCGACGGGGCCCTTCATGTCGCAGGCGCCCCGCCCATAGAGCCGTCCATCGCGAACGAACGGCCGGAAGGCTGGAAACGCCATGTTCTCGCCGCTGACCGTGTCGAGATGCCCGTTCAGCATGATGCGCGGGCCACCCGTCCTGCCGACGGCAGCCAGCACGTTGGAGCGGCCGCCGTCGACTTCTTCGAGGCGGGCTCGGACGCCTCTCTCCTGGAGCCAGTCCCGGGCAAACGCGGCCACCTCTGCCTCCCGCCCGGCAGCGCCGCTGTGGCTCTCGATCGCGATGAGGCCCTGGGAAAGTTCAAGAATCTCCTCGTCCCGCAATGTCGTCTCCTCCCAGCTCGTTGCGATCCATCCGCCAAAATCGGCGTCCATGTGCACAAGGCCATCCACTTCGACGCTGAAGCCCTCCAACATGCCTGGAGGACACGCTCTGCGACTGATCCACCGCGTCCGGCGAGGCCACCCACGATCCCCCGTCGGCCCGTGTTCCAGGCTGCCTGCGCGAGCCGCCCAGATCATACGCCATGCGTACTATCGATCCGCACAACAGAATCTCCGTGGTTGCCCTAACCATACGGCAACAAGTGGCCGTAGCAACCTGCGTGTGCTTGGCTCAGGAAGCCGGATTTGCCCCCTGCGCCGCCACACGGCGCCATGCGCCGGCTCTTCCCGTCAAGCGTGATTGTACGCACGATGCCGCGCCTTGCGGGCCCACGAGATGGTGGAAGGGGCAAGCATCTCCCCCTTGACGGGGGCTTTCCAGCATGGCAACGTGAAGTCAAAGATGCTCTGCGTAATGGAGATGCGCTAAGCGTATGCCTAACTACCTGTCCGGCGACAGTCCGTCGCGTTACTTCATTTACAGCATCGAAAAGGCGTTCAAGGTGCTGGAGGCCTTCGCCGCATCGCGCGAACGCCTGACCCTGACGGAGCTCAGCGACCGCAGCCTGCGCAACAAGGCTACGGTGCGCCGCATCGCGCTGACGCTCTGCGACCTCGGCTACCTGAGGCAGGACGAGAGCCGTCGCTTCTCCCTGACGCCCAAGGTCCTGGACCTCGGACGTCGGTTCCTGCAGGCCCTGTCGCTGCCCGATCTGGCCGAGCCCCATGTCTCGGACCTGGCGCAGGCGACGCACGAATCCGCCAACGTCGCCATCCGCGACGGAGCGGAAGCCCTCTACGTGGTGCGCGTGGCGGCGGCTCAGCGCATCCTCCAGATTAACCTCCACGTCGGCTCCAGGCTGCCGCTGCATGCGACATCGCTCGGTAAGGCGCTCCTGATAGGCGCAAGCCGCCAGGAGCTCCTCGACATCCTGGGCGAGCCGCCCTGGCCTCGCTACACCGACACGACGCGCACAGACCCCGATCGCCTGCTCGCAGATCTCGCAGAGGCACGCCAGCTCGGCTGTGCCCTGGCCGACGGCGAGCTCGAGGTGGGTCTGCGCTCGATCGCGGCCCCCGTCCGCGATGCCAGCGGAGCGATCGTCGCGGCGGTCAACATCTCCACCCACAGCCTCCAGGTACCGCTCGACCGCCTGCTCGGCCCCATGCGCCAGCACCTGATCGAGACGGCGGCTGCCGTCTCCCAGGCGCTCGGGTACAACGCATAAATCCGACCGCGGAAGGTGAGTGAAGATGTCCCTGCACCCGTTCCAGAACGAGCCGTTCCTGAACTTCCGTGACCCGGCGGAGCAGGTGAAGACGCAGGCAGAAGTGGCCAAGGTGCGCTCGAAGCTCGGGGGGAGCTATCCCCTCAGGATCGGTGGCCAGCGGCTTGCCGGAGAGCATGTCTTCATCTCCACCGACCCGGCGGATCCCTCCGTCACCGTCGGCGAGATCCACATGGCCTCCGTGGCCCAGGGCGACGCCGCCATCAAGGCGGCGCGCGAGGCCTTTGGGACGTGGTCGCGGGTCGAGCCGTGGGAGCGGGCCGCACTGCTCCTGCGCGCGGGCGACATCCTACGCCAGCGCCGCCGCGAGTTCCTGGGCTGGCTGGCGTTCGAGGTCGGGAAGAACTTCGACCAGGCCGACGGAGAGATCGCCGAGGCGATCGACCACTTCGAGTGGAACGCGCGCCAGCTTCTCAAGTGGAGCGAAGGCAAGGAGATCCAGCCGATCTCGACCGAGATCAACCAGTACCGCTACCTGCCGCTCGGCGTCGGCGTCGTCATCTCCCCCTTCAACTTCCCCTCGACGCTGCCGCTCGGCATGACGGTGGCCGCCATCGCCGCGGGCAACACCGTCGTCCTCAAGCCCGCCCACGAGGCCGCGACCATCGCGCACGAGCTCTACCGGGTGTTCGAGGACGCGGGGCTTCCGCCCGGTGTCCTGAACCTCGTGCCGGGCCGCGGCGGCGAACTCGGCGAGGCGCTCGTCCGCCATCCCGACGTGCAGTTCATCGCGTTCGTCGGTTCCCGCGCCGTCGGCACCCACATCCACGAGGCGGCTTCGGGTCTCGTCGCCGGGCAGAAGCAGCTCAAGCGCGTGATGGTCGAGATGGGCGGCAAGAACGCCACCATCGTGACGGCCGCCGCGGACCGCGACTGGGCGGCCCGCGAGCTCGTCACCTCGGCCTTCGGCTACCAGGGCCAGAAATGCTCCGCCACATCGCGGCTCATCGTCACGAACGACGTACACGACGAGTTCCTGGACGCCGTGGTCGCCGAGGTGGACCGCGTGGGGGCAGATATGGGCCACGCCGCGGAGAACCGCGCGTACGGGCCCGTGATCGATGCGTCGGCGGCCAGGAAGATCGCCGACTACATCGAGAGCGCCTCGCGCTACGGCACCGTGATCCGCAAGGGCACACCAGGCGAGCGGGGCCACTTCGTCACGCCGACCATCATCGACGACGTCTCGATCGACAGCCCGATCGCGCAGGAGGAGATCTTCGGACCGTTCCTCTCGGTGCTGCGCGCCGACTCCCTCGCCCAGGCGGTGGATCTCGCGAACAACGTCGAGTACGCCCTGACGGGAGCGGTCTTCAGCCGCGACCCCTCGGAGATGGACTACGTGCGCGACCACTTCTTCGTCGGCAATCTCTATCTGAACCGCAGCTCCACCGGCGCCATGGCCGGCGTGCACCCGTTCGGCGGCTACAAGCTCTCGGGCACGGGGCCGAAGGTCGGGGGGCCGGACTACCTGAGCTTCTTCCTGCAGGCGCAGACGATCACCCAGAAGGTGCGCATTCCCTGGAGTGAGTAATTTGACGCGATTCCTGCCGCTCGAGGATGCCGTGCGGGAGTACGTGCATGACGGGGACGTCCTCTATCTCGCCGGCTTCACGCACCTGATCCCCTTCGCCTTCGGCCACGAGATCATCCGCCAGGGGCTCCAGCACCTGACCCTCTGCCGCGCCACGCCGGACCTCCTCTACGACCAGATGCTGGCGGCGGGCGTCGCGGACCGCGTCGTCTTCAGCTACGCCGGCAACCCCGGCGTCGGCAACCTGCCGGTCTTCCGCCGCGTCGTCGAGGCGGGCGAGATCGGGATCGAGGAATACACCCACTTCGAGCTCGTGGCGCGCCTCGCGGCCGGGGCGGCCGGCCTGCCGTTCTGGCCCCTGCGCTCGCTCGAGAACGACCTCTCCCTGCGCAGGCCCCGCCCGAAGGTGCGAAGCCCCTTCGGCGACGAGGAGGTCCCGGTGGTGCCCGCCCTCAACCCGGATGTCACGCTGCTCCACGCGCATGCCGCGGACGAGGACGGCAACATCTACGCCCGCGGCCTGCTCGGCGAGGTGCGCGAGGCGGCCCTGGCCGCGCGCCTCGTGATCGCCTCGGTCGAGGAGGTGCTTCCCGCCTCCGAATTGAGGAAAGATCGAGATCACCTCCTGCTGCCGGGCTTCCGCGTGACGAACGTCTCCCTCGCCCCTTGGGGGGCGCACCCCTCCTACGTGCACGGTCTCTACGACCGCGACACCACGTTCTACACCGAATGGGACGCGCTCGCGCGCGACCCTGCCAGCGTAGCGGCCTGGCTCGAGCAGTTCGTCTACGGCGTGAAGGACCGCGACGACTACCTCCGGCAGCTGCCGCAGGATCGCCTGGCCGCGTTGAAGGAGGCAGCCCGCCGTGCCGGTTGACGCTCAGGGACGCCTCGCGATCGTCGGCGCTCGCCTGCTGCGGGACGGCGAGCGGGTGCTCGTCGGCGTCGGCACCCCGAATCTCGCCGCCAACATCGCGAAGCGCCTGCATGCACCGCGCCTCGTCCTCATCTACGAGTCCGGCGTGATCGACGCCTACCCTCCTCGGCTCCCCCTCTCGATCGGCGACCCGGACCTCGTGCGCACATCGCTCTGCGTCCTGCCGATCCACGATCTCTTCAGCCAGTACCTGCAGACAGGTTGGATCGACGTCGGTTTTCTCGGCGGCGCCCAGATCGACCGCCGCGGCAACCTCAACTCGACGGTCATCGGCAGCTATGCGCACCCCAAGGCGCGTCTCGCCGGCTCGGGCGGCGCCGCCGACATCGCTTCCTTCGCACGGCGGACGATCGTCCTGATGCCGCACGATCCGAGGCGCTTCCCCGCCGCCGTCGACTTCGTCACGTCCCCCGGCCACCCCGAAGGGCGACGGCGCCCGAACGGCCCCGCCGCCGTCGTGACCGACCTCGGTCTCTTCGACTACGACGAGGACGGCGAGATGCGGCTCACGGCGCTCCATGAGGGCGTCGACCTCGCGGAGGTGCAGGGGAGGACCGGCTGGCCCATGCGGGTCGCGCCCCACCTCGAGGAGATCCCGCCTCCGACGCCGCAGGAACTCGAGGCGCTCGCGGAGCTCAGGCGCACGGAGGGGGCCACACCATGACCGACGTTTTCTATCGCGCGCCGGCGAATCCATACCCGACCATCGACCATGGCGAAGGCGTCTACCTCTTCGACAAGGACGGCCATCGCTACCTCGACGGGGCGTCCGGCGCTCTCGTCGCCAACCTGGGCCACGGCCGGCGGGAGATCGCCCAGGCCATGGCCGCCCAGGCCGAGCGGGTCGCGTTCGCCCATACGATGCGCTTCACATCCGAAGCCCAGGAGGAGCTCGCACGGCGGATCGCCGCGCTCCTGCCCTTCGGCCTGCGCCACACCTACCCGGTGTCCGGTGGCTCAGAGGCCACCGAGACGGCCGTCAAGCTGGCGCGCCAGTACTTCCTCGAGACCGGTGAACCCAAGCGTTTCAAGGTGCTCACGCGCTGGGCGTCGTACCACGGCAACTCGCTCGGCGCGCTCTCGGCCTCCGGCCACATCGGCCGCCGCCGCCCGTACGAGCCGCTCCTGAGTCCCGCGTTCGTCCACTTCGCTCCGCCAGGCCCCGCCTGCCCGGGCCCGGGACCGGACGGGGAATGCAGCTGCACCCGGGCGCTGCGCGCCGCGATCGAGCAGGCGGGACCCGACACGGTGGCCGCCATCCTGATGGAGCCGGTCGGGGGCTCGGCCAACTCCGGACTTGTCCCGCACCCCGGCTATATGCAGGCCGTAGGGCGCATCGCGCGCGCGTACGGCATCCTCCTGATCGCCGACGAGGTCATGACGGGCTTCGGACGCACCGGCCTCACCCTCGGCATGGAGCACTTCGAGGTCGCGCCGGACATGATCACGGCGGCCAAGGGGCTCTCGGGCGGCTACGCGCCCCTCGGCGCTGTCGTGACCGCCGACCGGGTCTACGAGGCGATTCGGAGCGGCAGCGGACGCTTTGCGCACGGCTTCACCTACGGCGGCCATCCGGTGGCCTGCGCCGCCGGCGCCAAGGCGCTCGAGATCCTCGAACGCGAGCGCCTGATCGAGAACGCAGCCGCCATGGGTGAGCTCCTGCGAGCAGGACTCGAAGACCTCCTGCCGCGCCATGAGGTCATGCGGGAGGTCCGCGGGCTTGGCCTGATGCAGGCCGTGGTGCTCGAGACGGACCAAAGGCCTGGAGCACGTGCCGCGCGTCTCAGCGACATCGCCTTCGACGCCGGCCTCATCGTCTACGCAGGCTCGGGCGGCCCCGAAGGCCTCCTGGGCGACCACGTCCTCCTCGCGCCTCCGCTCATCGTCCGGGCCGAGGAGGTTTCGGAACTCCTCGACCGCTTTGACAGGGCACTCAGCGCCCTCCACTGACCCCTCTAAAGGAGGAATCCTCGTGCCCGACGCCTACCTCGTCGACGCGGTGCGCACGCCAGTCGGCCGCTATGGCGGCGGCCTCGCCGCCGTGCGGCCGGACGACATGCTGGCGCACGTGATCGTTTCCCTGCTCGAGCGCCAGCCGGGCCTTCCTCCTGAGGCGATCGACGACGTGCTCGCGGGCGACGCCAACCAGGCCGGCGAAGACAACCGCAACGTGGCGCGCATGGCGCTCCTGCTCGCGGGCCTGCCGGACTCCGTTCCCGGCATGACGGTGAACCGTCTCTGCGCCAGTGGACTTTCCGCCATCATCGCCGCAGCCCGCGCCATCCGGGCGGGCGAGGGCGACATCTTCCTCGCCGGCGGTGTCGAGTCGATGTCGCGCGCCCCCCTCGTCTTTGGCAAGGCCGCCTCGGCCTATCCCCGCGGCGATGTCACGGCCTTCGACAGCACCCTCGGCTGGCGCTTCCCGAACCCGCGGCTCGCCGAGCGCTTCCCCCTCGAATCCATGGCGGAGACGGCGGAGAACGTGGCCGACCGCTACCAAATCTCCCGCGAAGACCAGGACCGCTTCGCGCTCGAGAGCCAGCAGCGCTGGCAGGCGGCGCAGGAGCGCGGCCGCTTCCGGGCCGAGATCGTGCCGGTCACGGTGCCGAAGAAGCGAGGGCCGTCGGAAAGCATCTCGGTCGACGAGCACCCGCGGCCGGAGACCACCTACGAGCGGCTCGCCGCCCTGCCGCCGATCGTGCGTCCAGGCGGCACCGTCACGGCGGGCAACGCCTCAGGGGTCAACGACGGGGCCGCCATGGTCCTGCTGGCGTCTGAGGAGGGACTCAGGCGCTACGGCCTCAAGCCCGTGGCGCGCCTCACGGCTGGCGCGGAGGTGGGGGTCGACCCGCGCTACATGGGCATGGGTCCGGTGCCGGCGCTGCGCAAGGCCCTCGGTCGCGCAGGACTTGGCGTGCAGCAGCTCGACGCGGTGGAGCTCAATGAAGCGTTCGCCGCGCAGAGCGTCGCCTGCATCCGCGAACTCGGCCTCGATCCCGAGCGCGTGAACCCGAACGGCGGCGCGATCGCCATCGGGCACCCGCTCGGCATGTCGGGTGCCCGCCTCGTGGCCACCCTGCTGCACGAGTTCCGGGAGCGCAGCCTCACCCATGCCGCCGCGACGCTTTGCGTCGGCGTCGGGCAGGGCGTGGCGGCGATCCTCGAGCGCGCCTGAGACGCGGGATAGGAACTGCGGCCACAAGCAGCCCCAGGCGAAGACAACGTTGCCGGCGACAAGGACGAGCCATCAGGGCCTCGCCTTGTCGCCGGCATCCGGCATTCGAGCATGCGGCGCGGCGGCATGCACCAAAGGCGCTGCGAAGCTGGAGCGTCGGCCCCCAAAAAAGCATGGCCGACGATCGCTCGGGTGGCCGACCCTTGTCGGACGCCTGAAGACGACAAAGAGGGCAGGAAAGGGAGGCCGGGAGCGGTGACAGGCCCGCTCGCACGCATCGCTCAAGACGCGCAGCAGGTCACCGAAGCGATCCGGGCCGCGTTCGGCATCGATGCTGAGGTGGTCGACCGCGAGCTGCGGATCGTGGCCGGGACCGGTCTCTACGCCACGCGCGTGGGCAGTTTCGAGGAAGGGGCCGTCGGAGGCGGCCTCTATGGCCGCGTCCTGACATCCGGCAGAGCCGAGGCCGCTCTCGACACGAGCGACCCCTCCTACGACCCGATCGTCTCCCGGGGCGGTGTCGTGCCGGAGCAGGCGGACTTCGCGGCGCCGATCCTTCTCCACGGCGCCGCCGTCGGCATCGTGGGCCTCATCGCGTTCACGGAGGATCAGCTGGCGATCGTGCGCCTGCGCAGCGAGGCCATCCTCGACTTCTGCCGGCGCCTGGCGGACCTCCTCGCGAGCCGCCTCGTGGCGATCGAGCGCCTGGAAGCCCTCGAGGCGATGCAGGCCCATCTGCAGCTCATACAGGATCATGTGGACGAAGGCATCCTGCTGGTCGGGCGATCGGGCGACCTGCTCCTGATCAGCGCGCCGGCCCGTGAGCTGCTCGGCTGCTCCGGCTCGGAGCGAAGCTGGCAGGATCTCTTTCTGTCCGATCTGCCGCCAGCGGGTCAGCGCGTACGTCTGCAACCCCGGCGGGGGGAGCTTCTCCTCGCGGACGCCAGGTGGCTGCCGGAGCCTGCGGGACTTCTCGTCATCCTGCGCAGCGTGGAGGCCATGCAGCAGCTGGCCTACGCCCTCACCTACGTGCACACGCGCGTGCCCGTGGCGGAACTGGCCGGACGCACGAACGAGTCGAGGCGCCTTCGTTCCGATGTCGTGCGCCTTGCCCCTGCGGCGACTCCGGTGCTGATCTGGGGCGAGCCCGGGGCCGGCGCCTCGGCGGTGGCCTCGGCGCTGCACGACAATGGCCCGCGCAGGGACGGGCCCTTCGTCAGCGTCCCCATCGACCCTGCCGCCGAGGACGCCCTCGAACGCACGATCTTCGGCAGCCCGGGGGAAACGGGCAATGTCGGCGCGCTGGCGCTGGCCTCAGGCGGCAGCCTCCATCTCGACCACGTCGACCGGCTGCCCCTTGGCCTGCAGGAGCGCCTGCTGGAGACCATGCGCACCGGGAGCGTGACTCTGGGCAGCCATCGCAGGCCGCTCGCGTGCCGCATCATCGCGACCACCACGACCAGGCTCTCGGACGCCGTGCGGCGGGGAGATTTCCTCGGGGACCTCTATGGCCATCTCAGCCAGGGTACGATCCGCCTCACGCCCCTGCGTCGGCGCAAGGGCGACATTCCCGACCTGGCCCAGGCCTTCCTGGACCGCAGGACACACGAACCAGAAAAGACCCAGGCGATCGATCCGGGCGCCATGCGTCTCTTGCTCGCCCACAGCTGGCCCGGCAACCTGCGCGAGCTCAGGGCAGTGATCGAGGTCGCCGCGCGTGGCGATCGGGCATTCATCCTCCCCGAGCACCTGCCGCAGCGCCTGCAGCGCGAGGCCCGGATGCCGGAGCGCCCACTCGACGAGATGTCGCGGGAGTTCGAGGCCTCCGTGATCCTGCCGCTGCTCGGCGCCTTCGGATCCGATACGGGCGGCAAGCGCAAGGTGGCCGAGCATCTCGGCATCAGTCTCGCGACCCTCTACCGCAAGCTCAAAAACTTCGACATCTCTCCCTGACCCGGCAGGAATTCGGCGCAGGCGGTGGTATGTCTGGGCCGGTTCTGCGGGCTTTCGCAAATATGCGAAAGTCGGGGAGGTTTCCACATGCGTGATCTAGAGGCGGCCAAGGAGCAGGCGAAAAGGGTGCTGTCGTACATCGAGCGGCCGGAACTGACCGCGGCGGAGCGCCGCCAGATCGTGCTCGACTCCACGGCGAACTTCGAAAACCATGTCACCCGGGCGATTCTCCAGAACCGCAAGTCCGTCTCCGACGACTACACCATCGTGGAGTGGGAAGACGAGGGCGCCTACTTCTTCGACACCGACAAGAACGCATACCTCGACTGCCTCGGCGGCTTCGGCGTCTACATGCTCGGCCACCGCCATCCGCGGGTCCTGGCGGCGGTGCGCGCTCAGCTCGACCGCTACGCCTTGCACAGCCAGGAGATGATC
>JAJYNV010000462.1 GCA_021786135.1 Bacillota bacterium | reverse complement strand
CCCCGACGGTCAGCACCCGCTCCCCGGCGGGGCCCCGGAGGGTGACCTCGGCGCCGAGCGCGGCGAGCACCGGGGGGGTGTCGCCCGCCGGGCTGGCGGTCGCCAGGTTGCCGCCGAGCGTGCCGGCGTTGCGAATCTGGGGAGATCCCACGCTGCGAGCGGCCGCGGCGAGGGCCGGGACCACCTCGGCGATCCGGCCCGACAGCTCGGCGTAGGTGACGCCGGCTCCGAGGCTCACCGTCTCGCCACGGACCGCCCGTTCCCTCAGTTCTGCCACGCGCACACCGGTGCGGCGCGCCGCTTGCCGCCACTGGTCGTCGGTGGCGACCTGGTGCTGGGCTCCGGGCAGGGGTGAGCGACTCAGATCGGCCGCCGCCGGGTTGCCTGAACCGGGGAAGACACGGTCCGCGATGCGCTCGGCCATCGCTCGGAAGGCGGTCAATTTGCCGCCCACCACGACGTGCACGCCGTCCGCCAGCTCGACGAGCCGATCCTCGCGCGAGACGCGGCCAGCGCCCACCGTGCGGTGCGGCCGCGCCAGAGGCCTCACGCCGCGCCACGCGCCGATAACGTCGTGCTGGCCGAGGTGCGCCTCGGGAAAGGCGTGGTCCGCCGCCGCGAGGATGTACTCCGCTTCTGCTGGTGGAATCGCGGCGCCGTCCAACTCCTTGGTGAGGATGTCGGTGGTTCCGATGTAGGCCTGCTCTCCGTGGGGCAGTGCGAACATCATGCGCCCGTCCGAGCCGCGCATGACACAGGCCGCCTCGAGCGGCAGCCGGCCTTTGCGCAGCACGAGATGTGCGCCTGCGCTGCGGCGCACGAATTCGGACGCGTTCGGCTTGATCAAGCGGACGACCTCGTCCGTCCAGGGCCCGGCAGCCACCACGACCTTGCGAGCGCGCACCGCGATCGACGCCCCGCTCTCCTCGTCGCGACAGCTGAGGCTGTAAAGGTCCCCTTGCCGCGTGAGATTGCGCAACGGGGCGTAGTTGAGCAGCACGGCGCCGCGCGCTGCCGCGTCGCGGAGCACGGTGACCGTGAGACGGGCATCGTCGGTGCTCGCGTCCAGATAACGGGCGCCCCCGCGCAGGCCTTGCCGACGGAGCAGCGGCAAGGCCGTGAGCAGGTCCTGCGGCGACAGGCGAAGATCGATGTCCTCCGATGGGGCGCCGCTCAGGCGGCCGTAGAGCGACACGCCGAGGCGCACCAGCCACAGCGGGTCCGGGTCGCCGCGGTAGATGGGGAAGTAGAAGGGAAGGCCGTGCACCAGGTGCGGCGCCATGACGTGGCGGAGCAGTTCCCGCTCGCGGAGGGACTCCCTCACCAGACGCACATCACCCAGCCGCAGATAGCGCAGGCCGCCGTGGATCAGGCGCGTCGAGCGGCTCGAGGTGCCGGAGGCAAAGTCCCGGGCCTCGCAAAGAAAGGCACGGATTCCGCGCAGGCTGGCTTCGCGCGCCACGCCGGCGCCCGTGATGCCGCCGCCGACCACCGCGAGGTCGAACACTTCCGCTTGGGCACGGTCGAGCGCCGAGGCACGCGATGTGGCGCTCAAGCCTTGAGACCTCGTGCCTTGGCGACTGCCTGCCGCCAGTGGGTCCGCCGCTCGTTCCTTTCGTCTGAGACGAGAGATGGCACGAAGGTCTCACGCTGGCCGACGAAGGGACCAAGCTCCCCAGGCCCGAGCAGCCCTGCACCGACGGCCGCCACCATGGCCGCGCCGCGCGCGGTTGCCTCGTGATCCAGGCTGCGCTGGACGCTGAGGCCTGAGAGATCCGCCAGCATTTGCGGCAGCAGAGCGCTGCGCGCCACACCGCCGTCGATGCGCAGGTCGCGAAGAGGCTGTCCCAGGTCGCCCTGGATGGCCTCCGTGAGATCCGCCGCCTGTTGGGCGATCGCTTCGAGGGCAGCCCTGGCCAACTCACTGCGCCCGCTTGAGCGAGTCAGGCCCCAGATGGCGCCTCGCATCTCCGCATCCCACCAAGGGGCGCCGAGCCCCTGGTGGGATGGGATGATCACCGTGCCGTGCGCGGATGGTGCCGAGAGCGCGAGCCGGTCGAGCTCCGCAGGAGAAGCAGCGATGCCGAGATCGATCAGCCAGTCGAGGAGGGCGCCTGCCATGAAGACGCTGCCCTCGAGGGCGTAGGTGGGGCCGGAGCCGAAGTCCCAGGCCACGGTCGTGAGAAGCCCGTGCGCGGAGTGGCGGATCTCGCCGCCGGTGTAGGCGAGAAGGAAGGCGCCGGTGCCGAATGTGTCCTTGACGTCGCCCGCCACGAGGCAGCCCTGTCCCAGGAGAGCCGCCTGCTGATCGCCGAGCATGCCGGTCACGGGCAGCGGCTGTCCGAAGACGTCGCTTGCCGTATGTCCGAAGCGGTGCGCCGACGGCTTGATTGACGGCAGCAGCGAACCCGGCAGCGCAAAGAGATCGAGCAGATCCTGGCTGAAGGTCCCCAGGTCCAGGTCATAGAGGAGGGTGCGACTGGCGTTGCTTGGCTCGGTTGCCCAGATCTGACCGCCGGAAAGCCGGTAAAGGAGCCAACTGTCAATCGTCCCGGCCTGCAGTCGTCCGCGGCGCGCGGCGCTGAGGAGATCTGGACGCGTGCGCACGAGCCATGCCAGCTTGCTCGCTGTGAAATAGGGGTCGAGGCGAAGGCCTGTGCGCCGTGAGAGTCCGACCGATGCCTGGGCCTCCGAGAGTTCCGCACAGATCTCCTGCCCGCGCCGATCCTGCCAGACGATCGCCGGTGCCGTCGCCTGACCCGTGTCGCGTTCCCAGACGACGAGGGTTTCCCTTTGGTTCGTGATGCCGATGGCCTTGATGTCGCTCGCGTCGACCCTGCCGGCCCTGATCGCGTCGCGCGACGCCTGCACCACACTCAGGAAGATCTCCTCGGGGTCCTGCTCCACCCAGCCGGGCATTGGGCAGGACGTCTTGAGCGGTACGATGCGGTTCGCGAGCACTCGGCCGTCAAGGCCAAAGAGAACGGCGCGCGAGGCATGTGTGCCCTGGTCGATCGCGAGCAGGTACGCAGACACAGGAGCACCCCCCGAAGTTCGTAGGCTCCCCTTTGCATTGTAGCGCCGTCGTGCCGTCGCGGCATGGCCGGCCCAGAGCAAAGAGCAAGGGCCCGGCATATGCCGGGCCCTTCCCATCGACGTTTAGTAACGACGGGGGCGCTCCTCGCGGGGGCGCGCTTCGTTCACGGTAAGCTGCCGACCTTGCCAGTCAGCGCCGTTCAGCGCCTCGATGACGGCCTCCGCCTTGTCGGCGGGAACCTCTACGAAGCCGAACCCACGCGAACGGCCGGTCTCCCTGTCGGTCGCGATGCGCGCCGCCAGGACTTCGGCGTACTGTGACACCGCCTGCTGCAGGTCCTCACTGGTGACGGACCAGGGCAGGTTTCCGACGTAGATAGTCTTCTGCACGTCTCTGCACTCCTTTCGAAACCGTATTCGCCAGGAAGTGCACGGAGACATGGCAACTGTTTAAGCCGTGGATCCATACCAACTCCTAAAGCGACACGATCAATATACCGTGCGGACCGGATCTTAGCAAGTTCAGGCATCGCTCGAGCCGAAGCTGCCGAGCAGCCGGCAGGACGTCGCGACGGCCGCAAGCTCCTCGAGGGCCCTCGCGCAGGCTGGATCGTCAGCGCGACGATCGACGTCGAGATAGAAGACATAGGTAAAGGCTTCGTCCTGGCCGGGTCGCGACTCCAGTTTGGAGAGGTTGCAGTCGTGGCGTGCGAAGGGCCCCAGGCAGCGGACGAGAGCCCCGGGCTCGTTCGGGACGGTGAAGGCGAGAAGCGAGCGCCCTCCGGCGGCGGGAATGTGCGGCGGCGAGCCTACGGCGAGAAAGCGCGTGACGTTGTCCTGCCGGTCTTCGATGCCTTCAGCGAGTATGGCGAGGCCGAAGAGTTCAGCCGCGCGGCGGGAGGCAATGGCCGCGGCGGTGCGATCGCCAAGTCGCATGAGCGATTGGGCGCTGCCAGCCGTGTCGTAGGCGTTCTCTGGGGCGATCGCATACCGTTCGAGAAACCCGCGGCACTGTGCGAGCGCCTGGGGATGGGAGTAGGCGTGGCGGATCTCGTCGAGCGACGTGCCTGGCAGCCCCAAAAGACAGTGCCGCACGCGCAAGAGGTATTCGCCCGTGACCGCGAACGAGTGCGACAGCAGGAGATCGTAGGTCTCGACGATGGTGCCTGCCCTCGAGTTCTCGATCGGCACGGCCGCCGCGTCTGCTTCCTTGTGCGATAGCGCAAGGAAGACGTCCTGCAGGGTACGGCAGGGAATGATGACCGCCTCCGCGCCGTAGAGCGCAACGGCCGCCTGTTCGCTGTAGGCGCCGCGCTCGCCCTGGATTGCCACGCGGATAGGGTCGATCATCGACCCTCCTGCGCGGACGCGCGTCCCTGGCGTGTGCGCGATGCGGCGAGGATGGCTGCCCAGATGTCGTTGACGGCGGCAGGGGAGAGATGGCTGCCGCCGCGGTCCGCCAGGCGCTGCAGGATGGCCTCTTCACGGCCCGGCTGCCAGACGGGCAGGCCACGGCTGCGCTTTTCATCGCCGATTCGGGCCGTAAGGGCCATGCGGCGATCGATCAGGCCCAGAATCGCCTCATCCATGTCGTCGACGGCGTCGCGGAGCAGGCCCAGATCCCGAGTGCGGGGCGGCAATTGGAGCTTGCGCATCAGACTCGCGAAGGACTCGGTGGAGATGGTCTGGCTTGCGTCGCTGATCGAGCGGTCCGGATCCTTGTGCACCTCTACGATGAGACCGTCGAGCCCGGATGCGATCGCGGCCGCGGCCATGGGCAGCACGAGGTCCCGCCGGCCGGTGGCATGCGACGGATCGGCGATCACGGGCAGCGACGACCGCAGGCGGGCCGCTACGGCTCCGGCCAGGTCGAGCGTCGCGCGGGTGGACGGCTCGAAACTGCGGATGCCGCGCTCGCAGAGCACGACCTGGTCGTTCCCCTCGACCAGGATGTACTCCGCTGCAAGTAGCCACTCGTCCACTGTGGCGCCGGCCGCCCGCTTGAGCAGCACTGGCCGCCCGCTGCGCCCGGCGGCCCTGAGCAGGCCGAAGTTCTGCATGCTGCGCGCGCCGATCTGCAGCATGTCGGCAAGCTCGGCGACAGGAGCGACATCCTGCACATCCAATACCTCGGTGACGACGGGAAGACACGTCGCCTGACCAGCGGTGGCAAGATAACGCAGCCCCTTCAGACCGAGCCCCTGGAAGGCGTATGGCGACGTGCGCGGCTTGAAGGCTCCACCTCGCAGCATGTGAGCGCCTGCCGATGCGACGGCATCGGCCGTCTCGCGGATGTGCCGCTCCGACTCGACCGAACAGGGTCCTGCGATAACGACGGGCGTTCCGCCGCCGAAGCGCGCAAACGAGCCCACGACCACCTGCCGCGTCTTTCCTGCATCATTGGTCACAAGGAGCTCTTCCGCCATCGCGCACGCCTCCCTTTCCGCCGCTCGGGTATGCAAAAAGACCCGCCCCTCGTCGGGACGGGTCCATAACCCGCGGTACCACCCTGATTGGTCGCCGATGGCGGCCCACTTGTCGGTGCGGGACCAGTCGATCCGACACCTAGCCCCTGTCACGGAGGGCAGTCCGGCCACACCTACAACCCGAAGGCTTCAGCGGGCAGCTCCAGGGTGAACTTCGCGTCGGGATGGCCGCGGGAGCTTCCAGCCAGGGCTCCCTTCTCTTTGGCGGCGCAGGCCGAACTACTTTACCCCTTCAACGCCATGCAGCGTATATTGCCTTGTACCATAGCAGGGTGGCTGCGATAATGCAACGCCGACTTGTCTCAAAGTCAGAGCGCAGGAGACGGAATCCGTGCCTCGGAACGCAACGGTGAGCAAAGGAGGGTGCAGGCGCGTCGCGACGGCGATCATCAACTGCGGCCCCCCGGTTCGAGCCGCGGGTGATGCTACACTGACTCTCAGGCGGAGAACCGATTGGATCCACTGCTGATCGCACTGACGCGGGCCATCTGTCCGCAAGTCAGGCTCGACCGCGCTTGGCCGCAGACGGGTGGCACCCCGGCGCAGGTGACCGCTCTTGACACGGCCGGGCGGTCGCGCGGAGCGATTCATCCTGCGCCGGTACTCCCTGAGGACAGGGCTGGCGGCGCCTCCGGTGCAGCAGCGGCGGTTCGAAGTCCGCTTGCAGGCGTTTGCCGCAGCTGAGCTTGCTTAGATCAGGCGCATGCAGGCAGCCCAGGGCGCTGATGGGCGGCGGGGCGCGATGCGTTGGACCCGACTCTGTGGTATGGTTGCGCGTGCAAGGGGGACAGGCGATGCTGCTCGAGGTGCGGGACGTCTCGGCGGAGGTGGGAGGGCGGGAGCTCTTCACCGGTGTGTCGGGCCGGCTGGATGCGGGGCAGCGCATCGCTCTGACGGGCCCGAACGGCATAGGCAAGACGACGCTCCTGCGCATCATTGCGCGTGTCAGCGAGCGGGCTGGCGGCGAGATAGCCGTTGCGCGCGGCGCGCGCCTCGGCTATCTGCGGCAGGACCTCGACCTCGGCGACGCGGTGACGCTTTGGCAGTATGCCCTTGGCGCCGGCGACGGAGAGATCGCCAGACTGGAGCAGCGGTTGCGACGGCTCGAGTCGGAGCTTGGACAGGATCCGAGCCGACTCTCTGCCTACGGACAGGCCCTGACGACCTACGAGCAGATTGGCGGCTACCTCTGGGAAAACCGCGTACGCAGCACGTTGCGGGGCCTGGGATTCACGCCGGAGCAGGAGGCGATGCCCGCCGCGGGACTTTCTGGCGGACAAAAGGTGCGCCTTGCGCTGGCGCGTCTCCTGCTCGAAGGGCCGGACATTCTGCTGCTCGATGAGCCGACGAACCACCTCGATCTGCCGGCGATGGCGTGGCTCGAGGAGACCCTGCGCCAGTATTCCGGCGGCATCATCGCCGCTTCGCACGACAGGGCGTTTCTGCGCAACGTCGCGACCGCCATCTGGGACTTCAGCCCGCTTGGCTTCCAGACCTATGCCGGGGCGTACGACGCCTACCGCCTGCACCTGAAGCGGCAGATGGCGCACGAGGAGGAGGAGGGGCGCAGGCGCGCGGCTGAGCGCGCGCGCCTTGAGGCCTACATCCGCCGCTACAAGGCGGGCAATCGGTCCACGCAGGCCCACGACCGCGAACGCAAGCTTGATCGCCTGGGACCGGCCGCCTCTGTGCGCCATGCGGGCAGGCTCAGACTCCGCTTCGACGGCAGGCCGCTCGGGGAGCGCACGCTCTTCCTGCAGTTGCGCGGCCTCGCGCACGCGTATCCGGGTCGGACGCTCTGGCAGGACCTGACGTTCAGTCTTGCCGAAGGCGGAAGGCTGGGCGTCGTGGGCCGAAACGGCAGCGGCAAGACGACCCTGCTCGAAGCCCTGCGCGGCACGTTCAAGCCTGAGCGCGGCGAGGTGCTCTGGGCTCCTGGTACGCGGCTCGGCTATCTGGCGCAGGAGGTGGCGGTGGCGGGGGAGACTCCTCTCGATGCGCTGCTGCGCCTGCCTGGCATGACCATCTACGAGGCACGTCGACTGCTTGCGCGCCATCTCTTCCAGCCCGAGCAGATCGAGACGCCGCTCGCGGAGCTTTCCGGCGGCGAGCGCAGCCGGCTGGCGCTAGCTGTGCTCGTGGCCCAGGGCGCCAATGTTCTTCTGCTCGACGAGCCCACCAATCATCTCGACCTTCCAGCTCAGGAAGAGTTGGAAGAGGCGCTCCTGGCGTTTCCCGGCACGCTCGTGCTGATCTCGCACGACCGCGCACTGCTCGAACGCGTCACGGATCGCTGGCTTTGGTTGCAGGGCGACGGGCAATGGCGGCTCACCGAGGATTTCGAGGAGATTCTGGGCCTCACGCAGGCAGAGCCGGAGGGGACGACGACCCAGCACGAGGCAAAACCCGCCCAGGCCAAGCGTCGGCGTGCGCGACGCTCGCAGCTGCGAGCCGAGGTGGCGGAACAGGAACGCCTGGTCGGGGCGGCTGAGAGTGCGCGCAAGGCGATCGAGGCTGAGCTCCAGACTGCTGCCGGTGCCCGGTCGGCCGAACTGGCGACGCGCCTTTACGAGCTGACGCAGGAGATCGAGCGTCTTTACGGCCGCTGGCAGTCGGCGCAGGAGGCTTTGGAAGCTGAAGACGAGGAGAGCCTCAGGAACTGAGGTATTCCGCGTTGCAGTAGAGGACGCGGCGGAAGGCATCGGTGTCTTCGTAGAACCGCGCCGCTGGCGCCTTGGCGACGCTAACCACCTGAGTGCCGTCTACCACGTTGTGTACGTAGAGGGCGAGTGCGTGCAGCGCGTCATCCTGGCGCACAAGGCCGAACGACGTGTGGAAGTACGCGGTCAGCCGCAGGTCTCGCACTGCGTGGCCGCCGATGCGGTAGAGGCAGAGCGCTGCGAGGCCAGGAAGCTGCACGGCGGTGCGCTGACACTCCTCCACGAGGTCGAGGGGAACCTGCCAGGCACTGGTCGGGTCCGGCAGCCTGCCTTCGGCCAGTCCGGCGATGTCGTCTGCGGGAACATAAGCCCAGTTGAGATGCTCTGCGGAAGGCGTCTCCAGGCCCGACCGCAGCGGCACAGCGCCTACAGCCAGCATATGGCTGCCTGCCCTGGCCAGGTGCAGCAGGAGGTCCTTCGCTGGCAGCTCCAGCAGCGGATCGGCCGCGTCAGGACCGTTTTCGTACGCGGCATGGGATGTATATGCACGAGCTTCGCCCGGCATGGCGTCTGAGACGAATGCCACCGGCAGGCAGAGCGGCGCGAGCGCCAGGCGCAGATAGAAGGCCTGCCGGCGCTGCCGTCCGTCACCGAATTGCCTCAGGTCCGCGATGACAGAGTCGAGATCCAGGCAATCGAAGTTGGCGTAGGACATGGGCCCATCCTCCTTCCCAGGGTTGTCCCTGCATCCGGAAGCGGTACGGCCAGTGGCCCCGTCGGGACCCAAAGCGCTGGTTGCAAGACATTTCCTTGGCGAGGCGCGGTTTCCTTTGCCGATGTGCGCGCGTTGACGTCTCGCCGTGCGCCGTCTATACTCGCCCAAAAAGTTGCGATGACAGGCACCCGGGACAGCCTTGCCTGCGCAGAGAGCCGGCGCTTGGTGCAAGCCGGACGGCATGGTGTCCTTCCCAGCCTGGAGCGGCGGCGACGAGCCGTCCGGCCACCCGCCGTTACCGGGATTCGTCCTCAGGGGCGAGCAGAGTGGCCGCATGGCCGAAAAAAGGTGGTACCGCGGGTTTTCCCCGCCCTTTCAGAAGGGCGGGTTTTTATTTCTGGAGGTGGGGTTCGTGCGGCAGTCGGTCCTGTTTTGGCAAACGCAGCGCACTGATCCGGCGGACGCAGAGCTTGCGAGCCATCGCCTGCTCGTGCGTGCGGGTCTCATTCAGCGTTTCACGAGCGGGATCTACGGGCTCACACCGCTCGGGCTGATGGCGCAGCAGCGCATTGAGGATCTCGTGCGCGAAGAACTCACCCAGGCGGGAGCGCAGGAGGTGCGCTTGCCGTTCGTACAGCCGTTCGACCTCTGGCGCCGCAGTGGCCGGGGCGCGGAGGACCTGCCGGAACTCATGCGACTAAGAGACCGCCGCGGCGAGGAACTGGCGCTGGCCCTCACAGCGGAGGAAGCCATGACGGAGCTGGTGCGCCGCCAGGGCGTCCACGCCTCGCAGCTGCCGCTCCTCCTGACGCAGACAGGCCTCAAGTTCCGCGATGAGCTGCGGCCGCGCGGCGGCCTTATGCGACTAAGGGAGTTTCTGATGCAGGATGCGTACAGCTTCGATCTCGACGAACAGGGCATGACGGAGAGCTTTGCGCGGATGAGGCTCGCCTACCGGCGCGTCTTTGAACGGCTGGACCTTGACGTGCGCGAAGTGGCGGCGGCGAGCGGCATGATGGGCGGCGCAGGCGCTCTCGAGTTCCAGATGCCGCTCGCGGCGGGAGAGGACGAAATCATCGCGTGCAGGGCCTGTGGCTACGTCGCGAACAGGGAGGCGGCCCGGCGGAGCCCGCGCGGCGGCATGGGGAAGGGTGTCGCCTCGCTGAGCCCGGTCGAGACGCCAGGAGCGACGCAGATCGCGACGCTGGCCACGGCGCTGGGCTGCAGGGAGGCGGACATCCTGAAGGCGGTCTTCTATGACAAGGCCGGCACTACCGTGCTTGCTCTCGTGCTCGGTGACCGCCAGGTCGGGGAGGAGAAGCTGCAGGCGGTCGTGGGTGGATCCCTGCGGCCGCTTGCGGCTGAGGAGGCGCACGGGCGCGGCCTCGTGGTCGGCTACGCGGGACCTGTCGCCCTTGAGGTCACGGGGACTCTGATCATCGTGGCCGACATGGAGGTCGAGCAGGCGAGCGGCCTCGTCTGCGGCGCCAACCGCGAGGGTTGGCACCTGGCTGGAGTCACGCCCGGGCGTGACTTCTCCTGGCAGATGGCCGCCGACATCGCGCAGGTGGCGGAAGGAGACGCCTGTCCAGAGTGCGGCATGCCGCTAGGTGTGGAGCGGACCCTTGAACTCGGCCACATCTTCCGTCTTGGCACGCGCTACTCCGAGCGGCTCGGCCTGCACTGCCAGGGTTCGGACAACGTCCTGCGCCCGCTTTGGATGGGGTCCTACGGCATTGGCATCTCGCGGCTCCTGGCCGCCGTGATCGAGCGACACCACGACGATCGGGGCATCGTCTGGCCAGCGGAGGCGGCTCCGTATGCGGTGCACCTCCTGGTGCTGGGCGAGGACAGCGACGTGACGACCCTGGCGCAAGAGGTGGCAGGGGCGTGGCAGGATAGGCTGCTTTGGGACGATCGGGCGGTCACGGCGGGGGTCAAGTTTCACGATGCGGATCTTCTCGGCTTGCCCTGGCGGCTGACGGTGAGCCGCAGATCCCTCGCGCAGGGGGGCGTCGAATTGCGGCGTCGCCTGGATGGTCAGACGCGCATGGTACGGCGCGAGGAGGTCCCGCAGATGCTGCGGGACCTCCTCACCGGCGACGCGGGCCAGGGCTAGAGATCGAGCACGAGGTTGTCGATGAGCCGCGTCTTGCCGACATAGGCGGCAATCGCAAGCATCACGCGGCCCGTGAGTTCATGTTTGGGCTGCATGCTGTCAGGATCGACGACCGCTGCATAGTCGAGGCGCACCAGGGGCTCCTGGCGCAGGAGGGCTTCCATGGCGGCCTGGACGGTCGGACCGTCGCTGCCCGCTTGCGCGGCCTCGCGGCCGCGGACGAGGACCTTATGCAGGAGTGGCGCCACCTGGCGCTCGTCGGGCGAGAGGTACACGTTGCGTGAGGATAGGGCGAGTCCGTCGTCCTCGCGTACGGTAGGAACCACGCGCAACTCGATCGGCAGGTCGAGGTCGCTGAGAAGCCGGCGCACTACCGCCACCTGCTGGCCGTCCTTCTGTCCGAAATAGGCTCTGTCTGGCCAGACGATGTGCAGCAGCTTGAGCACAACCGTCGCAACCCCCTTGAAGTGGGTGGGCCGTGTGCGGCCCTCAAGGGAGTGCGACAGTTCGGGCACCGCCACCTCGGTCACTAGAGGGCGAGGGTAGATCTCTTCTACGGCCGGCTGGAAGAGAAAGTCCGCCCTGGCCGCGGAGAGGATCGCACGGTCGTGTTCGCTGTCGCGCGGATAGCTCTCGAAATCCTCGGTCGGTCCGAACTGGAGAGGGTTCACGAAAATGCTGACGACGACGACGTCGCACTCTTGCCGTGCGGCGCGCACCAGGGCCTCGTGACCGCGGTGCAGATATCCCATGGTGGGTACGAAGCCGATGGTGCGTCCAGACTGGCGCAACGGAGCCAACTGGGCGCGCAGCTCGGCGATGGTCGTGACAACCTGCACTCAGGGTTTACCTCCATACAACTTGTGCTCCGGGTCGCCGGACTCGGCATGCGGGTCCTGGGCGGGAGTTTCTTCGCCCAGCGCCGCCACGACAGCTTCGGCGTTGGCGCCGAGGCTGGTCGCGTGTTCGGCGGCGGGATAGTCGCCCTGGCGGACATCGCGGCAGTAGGCGGCGGCGGCCTCGCGGATGGCAGTACCCACCTCCGCGTAGCGCCTGGCGTGGCGCGGACCGGATCCTTCGCTCAAGCCCACGAG
>JAJYNV010000045.1 GCA_021786135.1 Bacillota bacterium | reverse complement strand
CTCATGGGCTATCTGCAGGGCGTCTGGGCACCAGGACTGCGCTCACCCGCGGCCTCCGTCCGCGCGGCGCACCGTCTGGTCGCCTGGCACCGCGAGGCCGCGGCGGCGATCCGGCAGGTCGACCCGGGGATGCAGCTCGGCATCGCAAAGCACTGGATCGACTTTCAGCCGCTCGATGTCACAAATGGCCTGCACCGGGCGGGCAGCGCGCTCCAGCACCGACTCTTCAACCGCTGGTACCTCGATCAGGTGAAGAGCCTTTGTGACTTCATCGGCATCAACTACTACGCAAGGCAGTACACAACTGGCCTCGTGCACCAGGTTCCCCTCGCGAACGCGGGCGATCCACACACCGACATGGGCTGGTCGATCGCTGCGGAGGGCCTACAGGCTGCGCTTGAGGAGGCCGCAACCTACGGCCTGCCGCTTATGGTGACCGAGAACGGCATCGCCTGCGAGGATGACCGGGAGCGCATCCGCTACATCGACAGCCACCTTGCGTCCGTGCTCGCGGCCATGGCGCACGGGGCAGACGTCCAGGGCTACCAGTACTGGTCGCTGCTCGACAACTTCGAGTGGCCGAGGGCTACCGGCCGAAGTTCGGTCTCGTCGCCGTCGACCGTACAACGCAACTCCGCACCGTGAGGGAGAGCGCACGCCACCTGGGCGAGATCGCGCGAAGCGGTCGCCTTGTCTGAAACCAGAGATCCTGCACGCCGATCCATTACCCGGAGGAGTTGAGACCCCGTGCCGCCACTTCATTTCAGCTGGGATTCGGACGGCCGAGCCGTGTTCGCGGGCGCCCCCGTCAGCGGTCTCGCCTCGGCGTTCGGTACACCGCTCTACCTCTACGACGAACGGGACCTCACCGCCCGCATCGAGGCCTACAGCCAGGCATTCGGCAAGGAGAACGTCGCCGTCGCGGCCAAGGCCTTCCTCACCGGTCGCCTGCTGGATCTGGCCCAGGCCGCAGGCCTCGGGCTCGACGTGGTCAGCGAAGGAGAACTCGAATTCGCCCTGCGCCTCGGCTTCCCGCCGGAGCGCATCATCATGCATGGACTCCATAAGCCAGCCTCGGCCCTGCGCACCGCTGCGAGGCAGGGCGTCGGCCTTGTCGTGCTCGAATCGCCCGGTGAGGTCGAGGAGACTGTCCGCGTCGCGCGTCAGGAGAAGGCGCGGATTCCGGTGCTGCTGCGACTCGCCCCCGCCGTCGACGTGCACACCCATCCGTCGCTGGCGACGGGCGCGCCCGCGAGCCAGTTCGGGGTGCCGATCGCGGACGGTCAGGCTCTCGAGACGGTGCGCCTTCTGCTCTCCGCGGAGGACGCGATCGATTTCAAGGGCTACCACATGCACGTCGGCTCGCAGATCGCGACGCTCGATCCCTTTCTCTCCGGCGCAGCGGCTGTCGCCACCTTCGCCCGCACGGTGTTCAGCGAGACCGGCTCCTGGCCGGAGATCCTGGACCTCGGCGGCGGTCTCGGCATCAGCCCGGATTCTCCCTCACCGGCGAGCCTTAGGCAGGCGTACGCGGCCACGATCGCCCCGATCCTGAAGAGTGGTCCCATGCCGCGGCTGATGACGGAGCCGGGCCGCTACATCGTCTCCCCGCCGGGCGTCACGGTCTACCACATCGTGCAGCGCAAGACGGCCGCGGACGGTCGCACCTACCTGATCGTCGACGGCGGCATGTCCGACGGACCGCGGCCGGCGCTCTACGGCGCCAGGCCCGAGCTGGCCGTGTCGCCAGATCGCAGCGGCGAGGAGCTGGTGGACATCGCCGGCATGCACTGCGAGAGCGGCGACATCGTGCGCCGCGATGTCCGGGTGACGTCGACGGAGGTGGGCGACCTGCTCATCGTGTTCGACACCGGCGCATACAACCACTCGATGGCATCGCACTACAACCGCGTGTCCGTGCCGCCCGTGGTGTTCGTCAAGGACGGCGTCGCGCGTCCCGCGACACGCCGGGACAACCTGAGCGACTGGCTTCGCCTGGAGGTCCGCTAGCGGTGGAAACACCCCGGGTAGTGGTCGTCGGCCCGGCCTACCTCGACGTCGTGGCCGCGGCCATGCCAGAGTGGCCGGAGCTCGGGCAGGAGGTCTTCACCGACCAGGTGGAACTCGCGGCCGGCGGGTTCGCGATCGCGACCGTCGCGCTCAGGCGTCTGGGCGTGCCCGTGGGGCTCGGCACCGCCTGCGGTGCGGATGGGCCGGGCACGTACCTCTCCGGCCTCCTGGCGGCGGAGGGCGTCGCCTGCGCCGGCCCCGTCATCGCGCGCACGCCAGTGACGGTGGCACTGAACCGCGCTGGCGACCGCGCCTTTGTCACGGCGGGGCCGCCCGATGCGCAGAGCCTGCTCGCGGCCGGCACCGCGGCCCTCGGGCAGTGGCCGGAGGCGAGGTGGCTCCACCTCTCGGGGCGCGGTCCCTGGTCGGCCGCAGTGGCTGCGTCGGCGCGCAAGCGGGGGCTCTTCATATCCCTCGACTGCGGCACGGATCCGACGTGGCTTGCGAGCGACAGCTTCCGGGATCTCCTGGCCTGCGTCGACCTCTACCTGCCAAACGCGCGCGAGGCCGCCTGCGTGACCGGCAGAAACGAGCCAACCGAGGCGGCGTCCGCACTCATGGACATGGTGCCGCAGGCCATTGTGAAGCTCGGCGCGGAAGGCGTCCTCAGCACCTCGGGCCAGACGGTCCGGCATCACCCGACCCAGCCGCTCCATGTGGTGGACGCCACTGGTGCCGGAGACGTCTTCGACGCAGGCTACATCGCGGGGCGACTTTACGGGTTTTCAGAGGATGACGCGATCGCACTCGGCCAGTTCGCGGCCGGCAAGGCCATTGGCGCCCTCGGCGGCGCGACATCCGCGCCCACGCGGGCGATGTGCCAGGAGGCCCTCGGTCACCTGCCCTGGCCTCTTGATGTCTAAGGAGGTTCGCAGCATGCGATCCGTGGAGAAGGTCGCGGTGATCGGTGGCGGCGGCGTGCGCGTGCCGCTGCTCCTGCATGGGCTTCTGCGCCGCAGCCGTCAGCTTGCGCTCGATGAGATCGTGCTCACCGACTCTTTGCCTGGGCGCGCGCAGCTGGTGGCCGCACTCGGCGAGGCGATGCGCCAGGAGCTCGGTTCGGGGACCGCGATCCGTGTCAGCGAGGATCTGGACGACGTGTTCGAAGGAATCTCCTTCGCGTTCTCGGCGGTGCGCACCGGCGGTGCCGAGGCGCGCATCCTCGACGAGCGCATTGCGCTCGCCCACGGCCTGATCGGCCAGGAGACGACTGGCATCGGCGGCATGTCGATGGCTCTGCGCACCATCCCTGTGGCGCTCTCGCTGATCGAGCGCATGGAGCGCCGCGCCCCGAACGCCTGGTTCCTCAATTTCACGAATCCCTCCGGCCTGATCGTCGAGGCCCTGCACGAGGAGGGCCACGAGCACGTGGTGGGGCTGTGCGACGCGCCGTCGGGCCTCAAGGGCGATCTCTGCCGCTATCTCGGCGTCGATGAGGACAAGGTCTCGATCGCCTACCAGGGTCTCAACCACCTGGGCTTCATCCAGTCCGTGCGCATCGAGGGCATCGAGGTCTTGCCGGCGCTCCTCGAAGGCGCCGAGGACCTCTGCGCCGGTGTGCGCACGCTCGGCTTCTTCGGGCCGGATCTGATCCGGGGGCTTGGCCTGCTGCCCAACGAGTACCTCTACTACTTCTACCGGCGACAGGCGGCCTACGAGCGGGAACGGGCCCTCGACCAGACGCGGGGCGAGATGGTCCTCGCGTGGAACGAGCGGCTCTATGCCGATCTCGCGGAAGCCTTGGCCCGCGGTGACGGTCAGGATGCCCTGGCCCGCTACCGGACGATCCTGGCCGCCCGGCGCAACTCCTACATGTCCGAAGTGACCGCGAGCCGGCACGATCGCGGCATCACGGCGGACACGATCTTCACCGAGGAGGGCTACGAGGGTCTGGCGCTCCGCGTGATGACGGCACTTGCCGGCCATGGTGAGCAGGAGCTCCACCTGAACGTGCCCAGCCGTGGCGCCACGGATCTCCTGATGGCGGACGAGGTCGGAGAGCTCACCTGCGACGTGGACGAGCATGGCGCCCACCCAAGGCCCGCGGTACCGCTGCCCTTCGGTCCTCGCGGCCTCGTGCGCCAGGTCAAGGACTATGAGCGCCTGACCGTGCGCGCAGCCCTCTATGGCGACCGCGAGGCTGCCCTGCAGGCTGCGATGGCCCATCCCCTGATCGGCGATCGCAGCGTGGCCGCGTCCTGCCTCGACGAGCTCCTCGCGAGGCATCGCGACCATCTGCCGCAGTTCGCCTAGCTGGCCGAAGCCCATGCGGGAGTCGGTCGGGACAGGATCGCGTTTGGCGGCAGGAGTTGAAGGCGGCCCTCGGCTCGGGCGGCGCCTTGGTGGCGGTTGAGACGGCAGTGCTGACGCATGGCCGTCACCGCCAGGCCTTGCGGCGATGTCCCGCATGTCGCGTGCGGTGCGCGATGAGGACGCCCTTCCGGCGGTCCTCGGCATCCTGGGCGGACAGCCCACCCTCGGTCTCACCGAGGCGGAGTGGCCGGCCTTGTTCGAGGGCCCTCGGAACGGTTCGCTGCGGGATTTCGATCCTCGAGAGGTGAGCTTCCAGGCGGAACTCAGAACACGATGAGCAGCCGGCCGCGCACGCCGCCGGCCATCAGCCTGTGATGCGCCTCTCCCGCCTCTTCGGGCGGGAACGTCTCGGCGACGCGCGGGGTCAGAACGCCGGCGCCGGCCTCTTGGGCAAGTTCCTTGAGCGCCGTACCGTTGTGGGCATACTCCGTGACCATCACCTGGTGGATGCGGATGCCCCGCTCCGGCTCCCCTTGGAAGAGGCGCACCGCGGCCACCTGCCCGCCATCCCGGACGGCGGGCAGGACGATGCTGCCCTGCACGGCGGCGTCCAGCAGGGCGTCGACACCTGCGGGCACTTTGTCGCGGATCGCCAGCGCGACGTCGTCGCCGCGTCCGACGACGTCGTCGGCCCCGAGACGGCGTATCAGGTCCTCGTCCTTGGGCGCGGCGTCTGCGATCACCCTGTAGCCAAGAGCCTTGCCGAGCTCGATGGCGTAGCCGCCCACTGCTCCGGCCGCGCCTGTGATCGCCAGGGTGGCGCCGCTGGGCAGCGCGAGGAGGTCGAACGCCCGCCGCACGGTAAGGCCGTTCATCGGCATGGTTGCGGCCGCCTCGAGCGTCACGCCGGGGGGAACTTCCGCAAGGGCGTCGACGGATACCCGCACGTACTCCGCCTGCGCGCCGCCTTCGGGGCGGGTGGGCACGACGATCGCCATGACGCGGTCGCCGGTGCGGAGTCCCGCTACACCGGGTCCCAGTTGGTCGACGACCCCCGCGAGTTCCATGCCCGGAATGTAGGGCGGCGGCAGGTCAGGCCGGCGAAGGCCCGACCTCAGCGAGAGATCGGTCGGATTGACCGTGGCCGCCGCCACACGTACGAGAACTTCTCCCGGGCCCGGTTCGGGCTTAGGCAGCTCGCGGACCTCGAGGACCTCCGGACCGCCGAAGCGCGCAATGGTAACCGCCTTCACGGCATCGTCCCCTTGTCCCGTGCTGTGCTGCGCATCAAGACGGATGTCAGTTCAATGCATGCGATAATCGCCGAAAGACCTCTGGATGCGCAGCGCCTCGTCCTGGTCGAGGGACTGCGGCTGCATGCCCCGCGTCAGGAGGTAGTGCTGCGACGCCTCGTCGGCGGCGATCGCGCAGCTGTACGCCTCCATCAGGTTGCGACCCACGGCGCAGAGCCCGTGGTTGCGCAAAAGGCAGGCCCTGGCGCCGGTCTCCTGCAGGAGTTCCGCGGCCTCCGTCGCGAGGATCGCGGAACCAGCCGGCCTATACGGCGCCACTGGCAGGTCGAGGCCGATGAGTCCGTGCCCTTCACCCGTGAAGATCGGCACCACATCGGTCACCAGCGCAGCGGAGACTGCGAACGGCGCATGATCGTGCCAGACGGCCGCTGCGTACGGCAGGCGCCGGTAGATGGCGAGATGCAGCTCGAGTTCGCTCGACGGCCGTCCCTCCTCGACGGTGCCGTCGAGATGAACCCGCGCAAGATCCCCCGCGCGCAGGCGGAGATAGTCGCTGGCGGTCGGCGTGATGATCAGCCGCTGCCCGATGCGCACCGAAACATTGCCGAACGTGCCGCGCAGGACGCCCTCTCTGGCGCCGCGGCGCACGAAGCGCAGCAGTTCCCTGCGCCCGGATTCCTCATCAAGTGGCAATATGATCCCTCCCGGTCCAAGGCAGGAGTCTCAGTGGGCCTGCGGAAACCTCTGGCGAGGTGGTCCCATGGGCTACGCGTCGCTCGATCCAGGGGCACTCCGCTGGCGCCTCGACCCCGACAGCCTGGGATTTGCGACGACCGACGAAGTTCTGGCGCCTGAAGGTCTCGTTGGCCAGCCGCGCGCAGAGGAGGCGATGTCCTTCGCGCTCTCCCTGCGGCGCCACGGATACCACATCTATCTCTCGGGCCCGACCGGCACCGGACGCACCACCTACGCCCGCCGTCGCCTGCGCGAGGCGGCCGGGGGACTGCCGCCCGCCCATGACTGGCTCTACCTGCCGAACTTCATGAATCCTGCGGCACCGCGAGCCGTCGCGGTATCGCCAGGCAGCGGTCCCCGCTTCGCACAGGCCCTGCGCCAACTTCGCCGCTCTCTTTCTGAGCGCCTGCCACAGGCGTTCGACGCGGAGGAGTACCGTTCCGCCCGCGACCAGGTCCTGCAGCAGGTGTCCGAGGCTACCGAGCGGGACTTCGAGGCGTTCCAGCGCCAGGCGTTCGAACTGGGCTTCGCCGTCAAGCCAGGGCCGACGGGCCTCCAGAGCATGCCCCTGAAGGACGGCCAGCCACTCGACCAGGCGGCCCTCAACTCCTTGACGGAGAGCGACCGCTCGGCCATGGCTGAAGCTTCATCGCGGGTGGCCAAGCTGGGTGAAGCGTTCGTGCGCCGTGCCCACGAGCTGCAACTCGAGGCGCAGCGCGCCCTGGGCGACCTTGCGATCCAACGCGCCGCCTACACGTCGTCGCCTCTCTTCGCGGAGCTCGCGGGCAAGTTCCCCGATCCTGCCCTGAGCGCGCACCTTGCCCAGCTGCAGGAGCGCATCGGAGAGTGGCTGGCGCTCTTCGTGCCACCCGATGGCCAGGAGCCGCCGCCCGATCCGGGCTGGTTCATGGTCAATGCGCTCGTGGTGCGCGACGGACCCGGCGCTCCTGTCGTCTACGAGCCCAACCCCTCCTATTACAACCTGATGGGGCGCCTCGACTATGAGGGCGGACCCGAAGGCTCGCTCCACACCGGTTTCCACCTGATCCGCCCTGGCGCGATTCATCACGCGAACGGCGGCTTCCTCGTCGTGCCTGCCCGAGAGCTCGTGCAGAACCCTCTCGCCTACGAGGGGCTCAAGCGCGCCTTGCAGCATCATGTGGCGCGGATCGAGAACGTCGGCCAACAGGAGCGTCCCGTGCCCACAGCCGGTCTGACGCCCGAACCCATCCCGCTCGACGTGCAGGTGGTCCTCATCGGACCTGAGACCGCCTACCTCCAGCTGCGCGAACTCGACGAGCAGTTCCGCAAACTCTTCAAGGTGCGGGTCGACTTTGCCGCGGACATGGAGAACAGTGCGGAGAACCGTTCGGCGATGGTCGGCTTCCTCGCGGGGCTCGTCGGCAGCCATGGCCTACGGCCATTTGCCGCCGACGGCACGGCGCGCATGCTCGAGGAGGCCGCGCGGCTGGCAGGCGGTCGGCGGCGGCTGTCGACGCGGATGTCCGAAATCATCGAGCTCGCGGTGGAAGCCGATGCCTTCGCGCACGACCGCGGTCTGCGCGCTATCGATCGGGACGTCGTGCGCTCGGCGCTCGCCGCGCGCCGGCAGCGTGCGGGCCTCTACGAAGAGCGCATGCTCGAGATGATCGAGCGAGGGACGATCCGCATCGAGACGAAAGGCAGCCGCGTCGGCCAGGTCAACGGGCTGACGGTGCTCACGGCGGGCGAACTCTCCTTCGGCCTGCCGGCGCGCATCACGGCGCGCACCTATGCCGGTTCCACTGGCGTGGTCGATATCGAGCGCGAGATCCAGCTCTCGGGCCCGATCCACTCGAAGGGCGTCCTGACGCTCTCGGGCTTCCTCGGCTGGCGCTTCGGGCAGCAGCGGCCGCTGGCGCTCGCGGCGAGCCTGACGATCGAGCAGAACTATGGCGGCATCGAGGGCGACTCGGCCTCCTCGACCGAGCTCTATGCCATCCTCTCGGATCTCAGCGGCCTGCCCATCCGCCAGGACATCGCGGTCACGGGATCGGTCGATCAGGCCGGGCGGATCCAGCCGATCGGCGGCGTGAACGAGAAGCTCGAGGGCTTCTTCGCCGTCTGCCGCTCGCAGGGCCTCACAGGCAGCCAGGGATGCATGATCCCGATCCAGAACGTCGACGACCTCATGCTCTCGGACGAGGTTCTGGCGGCGGCGGAAGCAGGGCAGTTCCACATCTATGCGATCGAGACGATCGAGCAGGGGATCGAACTGCTCACGGGCGTCCCGGCCGGGGATGCCGGCGAGTCGTTCACCGAGGGCAGCGTCTTTGCGCGCGTGGCGGACCGTCTCACATCGTACGCCGACTCGGTCGAGGGCATGTCCCGGGCGCGCAAATCATCCTAGGCGCCCTCGGGCGGCGCCTGGCCAAGTGGCCTTGCCCCTTGCCGCAACTAGGTGGTAGGATGACGTAGCCAATTACATAGCGCTTTGATCCTCCTTCAGGGTCCGGTGCAATTCCGAACCGGCGGTGATGGCCAAGAGCCAAGCCCGCGAACCCCAGGCAACTGGGGCCGATCCGGTGAAATTCCGGGGCCGACCGTCAAAGTCGGGATGGGAGAAGGGGCTTCACCCAGCTTGCCTATAGCCCAAGGAAGGAGTAGCTTCCTTGGGCGTTTTCTTGTCTGATCAGGAGTGATCGCGTGCCGCTAAGGGAAGATGCCTGGTACCTTGCAAAAGCCTTCGAACTGGCCGATGAGCCGGCTGGCCGCGTAGCGCCGAACCCTAAGGTGGGCGCTGTCCTGGTGCGCGACGGCGTCATCGTCGGCGAGGGTGTGCACCTTGGACCTGGAACAGCGCATGCCGAGGCCGCGGCCCTCGCGGCCGCCAAGGACCTGGCGCGGGGCGCGACGCTCTACGTCACACTCGAGCCCTGCTGTCACTATGGCCACACGCCCCCCTGCACCCAGGCCATCATCGCCGCAGGCGTAGTGAGGGTCGTGGCGCCGATCGAGGACCCGAACCCACAGGTGGCCGGACGCGGCTTTGCCGAGCTCAGGGCCGCGGGCATCGCCGTCGATGTCGGCGCGGGTGCGGCCCAGGCCATGGCCCAGAACGCTCCCTATCTCCGCTGGCGCCAGACGGGCCGTCCCTTCGTCACAGCGAAGTGGGCACTCTCCCTGGGCGGACAGTCCGCCGCCCGCACCGGCAAAAGTCTCTACATGACCGGACCTGCTGCGCGCCAGGAGGTGCACCGCCTGCGCGCCCAGCACGACGCCGTGCTTGTGGGCATCTCGACGGCGCTCGCAGACGATCCGCAACTGACGGTGCGCGATGCAGCCGGCACATCCCCGCTCAGGGTGGTGCTCGACAGCGCGGGGCGCCTCCCACCGTCCGCACGTCTCCTCTCCGCCGAGGGCAGGACGATCGTCTACGTGGCGGAGGACATCTCGCCGGAGCGCCTCAAAGCCCTCTCGGCGCGCGCCGAGGTCGTTCCGCTCGGCCGAGGTCCCAGACTGCCGCTCAATGGCGTGCTCGAAGACCTTGGCCGGCGCGACGTGACATCGCTCTTGGTCGAGGGCGGAGCCACCGTTCACGGCTCCTTTTTCGACGAGGGACTCGTCGACCGCGTGGCGGTCTTTGTGGCGCCGCTCGTACTGGGCGGAGGCACGGCGCCGCCGGGCGTCGCCGGCCTCGGCGTCGAAAGCCCCGCAGCGGGCCTTCGCATCACAGGCGGAACATGGCACATCCTCGGCGAGGATGCCTACTTTACCGGCATGGTGGAGAAAGGGGCGAAGTGATGTACACGGGCATCGTGACCGATCTTGGACGCGTCGCTTCCTTCGTCAGCCACCCCGGCGGCGCCCGGCTCGTCGTAGAGACGAGCCTCGGCCCCGAGCTGGCGCTCGGCGAGTCCATCGCCGTCAACGGCTGCTGCCTCACCGTGACGTCCTGCGACGACCAGGGCTTCGCGGCGGATCTCAGTCTCGAGACGCTGAGTCGCACTGCGTTCGCGCAGCGCGGCCAAGGACAACAGGTGAATCTCGAGCGCCCGCTCCGGCTGGAGGACCGTCTCGGCGGCCACCTCGTCCAAGGCCACGTCGACGGCCTCGGCACGCTCTCGGCCATCGAGCCGGAAGGCGATGGCCATCGGCTCGTCTTCGACGTGCCGGCCGCCCTTCGGCGTTACGTCGTCGTCAAGGGATCGATTGCCGTCGACGGGATCAGCCTGACGGTGGCGGACTACCACAAGGGTCAGGCGGAGGTCGCCGTCATCCCGCACACGTTTGCGCACACCAACCTCGCCCAGAGGGCGCCGGGAGATCTCGTGCACCTCGAAGTGGACGTCGTCGCGCGCTATGTGGAAGCTTTGCACCGCGCCGAGGAGGCCTGAACCATGTTTTCGAGTGTAGAGGAAGCTGTCACCGAGATCCGTCAGGGACGCATGGTAATCGTGATCGATGACCAGGACCGTGAAAACGAGGGCGACCTGATCGCCGCCGCCGAACTCGCGACGCCGGAGATCGTCACCTTCATGGCCACGCAGGGACGGGGCCTCATCTGCCTGCCGATGTCCTCCGAGCGGGTGCACGAACTGAAGCTGCCGCCGATGGTGTCCGAGAACACGGAACACTGGGAGACGGCGTTCACCGTCTCGGTCGACGCGAAGGGCGTCTCCACAGGCATCTCCGCCGCGGACCGCGCCCTCACTGCGCGCCTCGCGGCTGACCCCAAGGTTGGCCCCGAAGGGTTCCTCCGCCCGGGACACATGTTCCCGCTCGAGGCACAGCCCGGCGGCGTGCTGAAGCGGGCCGGCCACACGGAGGCCGCCGTCGACCTGGCACGGATGGCAGGGCTCTATCCGGCGGCCGTGATCTGCGAAGTGATGAAGGACGACGGCGACATGGCGCGTACGCCGGATCTCCTCAGGTTCGCGGAGCAGCACGCGCTCAAGGTGGTCACGATCGCCGACATCATCCAGTACCGCCGCCAGCAGGAGCACCTGGTGCAGAGAGTCGGCGAGGCCGAGCTGCCAACGCGCTACGGCCACTTCCGCGCGATCGCCTTCGAGGATGTCCTGAGCCAGAACCAGCATCTCGCTCTGGTCAAGGGCGACATCGACGACGGTCAGCCGGTTCTCTGCCGCATGCACTCGGAATGCCTCACCGGCGACGTTCTCGGTTCCTTGCGCTGCGACTGCGGCGACCAGCTGGCTGCGGCTCTGCGGCGCATCGAGGCGGAAGGCCGCGGCGTCCTCATCTACCTGCGCGGACATGAGGGGCGCGGCATCGGCCTCGGACCGAAGATTCAGGCCTATGCGCTGCAGGATCGCGGGCTCGACACCGTCGAGGCGAACCTCAGCCTCGGCTACCCGCCCGACCTGCGCGACTACGGCATCGGCGCGCAGATCCTGGTGGATCTCGGAGTGCGCTCGCTACGCCTCTTGACCAACAATCCGCGCAAGGTGGCCGGCCTCGAAGGCTACGGCATCACGATCGTGGAGCGCGTCCCGATCGAGATCGAGCAGCGCCCCGAGATGGCCCGCTACCTCGAGACCAAGCGCACGAAGCTTGGGCATCTGCTGACGAAGTGAGCGAGGAGGCGGAAGAAGTGCGGGAAATGCGGGAACGGCCACAAGGCACCGGTCTGCGTGTTGGCATCGTCGCCGCGCGCTACAACGAGATCCTTGTCCAGCACATGATCGACGGCGCCCGCGAAGCCCTGCTCGACGCCGGCGTCAAGGATGACGACATCGTCCTGGTGCGGGTGCCGGGTGCCTTCGAGCTGCCCGCGGCGACGCGCCGCCTCGCCGACACCGGGCAACTG
>JAJYNV010000465.1 GCA_021786135.1 Bacillota bacterium | reverse complement strand
ATCAGGCCCTGCAAGCCTTGGAACGCCAGCGCATCGCACTGGTGGCGGAGCTCTCCGATCTCGACGCTGTCGAGTTCTCCGGCGAAGCAACGCTGCGCGACGTGGCTTCCGCCATCCAGCGCTTTGCGCTGCTCGATCGCTTGGGGCGAGAGGTGTCAGGCTACGTGGAGGAACTGGGCAGCGAAGGTCGGATGGTGGCCATGCAGCTCTACGAGCTGACTCGCTCGCTATCCGAAGAGATCCTCTACGTGCTGCGCGACTATGCGTCGGACAGCTCTCTCGAGCACGCTCGCAGCCTGCGCGAGCAGCTGGCCGCCTGGAGCGCCGAGGCTCTCCTGGATCTCGGCGCCATCGCCCGCAGTCTGGGCCAGGCCGGTGAGCTGGAGCAAGTGGTCCAGTCGCGGGGACTGCGGGTCCTGCGACGGGTGCCGCGCCTTCCGCCGCCTGTGGCCGACAAGCTTGCCTTGCGCTTCGGCTCCCTCGCGAATCTTCTCGGGGCGAGCATTGAGGATCTGGATGCTGTTGAGGGCATCGGCACAGCGAGGGCCCATGCGATTCGTCGTCATCTTGCGCGTTTGCGCGAGGTGGCGCGGTGACGTGACCCTGACCAACAAAAAAGGGAGCCCGGCTTTCACCGGGCTCCCGACAGTCGCTTACGAGAAATTGAAGATACCGAGTGCGGAGATGCGCTTCTGCTCCTTCAGCAGGCAGTCGTACAGGTTGAGGTCCATGGCATTGAGAACGCCGGTGAGGTAGAAGAGCGTCTGCCCGACTTCAGCCTCGACCACCTCGCGACAGTTGTCGCAGAGTTGGCCTCTGACGCCTGAATCCAGCACCGTGCGCAGCTGCTCCAGTGAGATGCCCTCCGGGATGGGGTGACGCTCAGCATGCACCGTGACGCAGCCGCAGTCCGTTACCGCCTTGGCTACGGCGCGATTCACGCGCGCCACCGACTCCTGCAGCTTCGATACGGTATCGAGGATGTTCTTGTGGCGGATGAGGCACTCGTCGACGGTCTCCTGGAACTGATCGCACAGGAGGTCTTTCATCCGCTCGACCCCTCCTCCAAGGTGGCCCCATTATACCGACCAGCAAAACGGCCGTCAACGCGCTCTGGGCGCCGTCTGTGGCGTGGACTTGCTGGAAAGAGGTAACTCTGAGTAAAATAAAATGTTAACGGCGAGAACTAAAATTCGTCTTGCTTGAGCTCGGCTGCCGGGACTGGAAGAAGAGGACCGCACAAGAGAGATCATGGCACACGTGTATCCGACCTGGCAACGTGGGCAAACCTAGCCGTAGTTGCGCAAGGGAGGGGAGAGTGTCGATGCTCTCTATTTGCGGGCTTCCAGGCCGATCTCCTATAATCAATGCTACAGAGGGAAGGTGACCGCGGATGAAGGCGCCGTGGCGCGGCGGGCTGACCCTGGCCGGGCTGGTGATCGGGCTTTTGCTCGGCTACTACCTATTCAAGGCGCTGGGTACAGCGGTACACCTCGATATCTACCAGGAGATCGGCGCCGCCCTGCTGCTTGGCGCACTGGGCGGTTTTGTCGGGTTTTTCTCAGCCACAGGCGTACAGCGCGGTGTGGTGCGTCTCAACACGTTCATGGAGGGCCGCGTTCTGCGGGCGTCCGCGAATGAACTTCTGTCTGGCGGCGTAGGCATGCTGCTCGGCTTGTTCGCCGCGTTCCTGCTCACGACACCTCTGAATGCAATCCCGGTTGTCGGCAACATCCTACCGATTGTCTTTGCCGTCTTTCTCGGCTACGTCGGCGGCTACCTCGGTCTCGGCGTGGCGCGCAAGCGGGAGCCAAGAGACTCCGAAGCGAGCGGCCGCGGCCGCCTAAGCAAGTCCGGGCACGGCAAGAGCGTGCCCAAGGTGTTGGATACGAGCGTGATCATCGATGGGCGCATCGCGGACATCCTCGAGACAGGATTCATCGAGGGCCCCATCGTCGTACCGCAGTTCGTCCTGGACGAACTGCGCCACATAGCCGATTCCGCTGACGTCCTGAAGCGAAACCGGGGCAGGCGTGGACTCGACGTACTGAATCACATCCAGAAAGAACTTCAGGTGCCGGTGCAGATCAACGACAAGGACTACCCCAACATGGAGGTCGACTCGAAGCTGCTCAGGCTGACGAAGTCGCTCGAAGGCAAGGTGCTGACGAATGATTTCAACCTGAACAAGGTGGCCGTTCTCCAACAGGTGCCTGTGCTCAACATCAACGAGCTCGCGAACGCCGTCAAGCCGGTGGTTCTGCCGGGCGAGGAGATGGTGGTTCATGTCATCAAGGAAGGCAAAGAGATCGGCCAGGGTGTGGCGTACCTCGACGACGGCACGATGATCGTGGTGGACGGCGGCAAGAAGTACATCGGCGACACGCTGGCCGTGCTGGTCACCTCTGTGCTGCAGACCTCGGCCGGGCGCATGATCTTCGCCAAGCCCAAATCTCTGAATGACCGGCAGGAGCAGAATGGCAACCGCCTCCAGGCACAGCCCTGAAACCTACGCGGTGATCGTCGGAGCTGGCTCCGGCGTCCGTTTCGGCCGCAGCAAGGCGTTCTTTACTTGGCATGGCGAGCCGCTGATTGCCTCAGCGGCTCGCCCTTTCCTGCGCCATGCCGACGTCGAGGGCATGGTGCTCGTGGTGCGACTGGAGGATCTTGAGGCAGCGCGGGATCTCGCCGGCACGTTCTCGAAGCCGACCAGAGTGGTGGCCGGCGGTGCGACGCGCAGTGCCTCTGTGCGGCGTGGCCTAGCAGAGCTGCCGAATGGGGTGGGGCGCGTCGCCATTCATGATGCCGCCAGGCCGCTGGTTTCTCAGCGGCTGCTTGAGAGCCTTCTCACTGCCGACGCACCCTGTGTCATCCCTCGGCTGCCTCTGCATGATGCGCTGCACCGCGATCCGGCGCTCGGTGGCGGCAGCGTGTCTCGGGAGGGCGTATGGCGGGTGCAGACGCCGCAGGTCTTTGACCGGGCCTTGCTGGAGCGGGCCCACGCGGGCGAGCCTGAAGCCGCCGATGACGGCGAACTCGTTTTGCGCCTGGGTGCTCAAGTGGTGTATGTCGACGGCGAGGAGGAGAATATCAAGGTGACGACTCCGGACGACCTGGTCCGTCTCGAGAGCGCGGGAGTTGGCGTTCGGGTGGGTCACGGCTTCGATGTGCATCGCCTTGTGCCGGGGCACAGACTAGTCTTGGGCGGCGTCGAGATACCGTCGGACCTGGGAGCGCTGGGTCACTCGGACGCGGACGTGATCTGCCACGCACTCATGGACGCGCTGCTCGGTGCGGCGGGACTGCCCGATATCGGCCACTTTTTTCCACCGGACGATCCCCGCTATGCCGGCGCAAACTCGGTGGAGCTGTTGCGACAGGTCGTCGTCAAGGTGCGCGCTGAGGGGTACGTCGTCGGTAACGCCGACTGTACCCTGGTGCTCGAGGCACCTAAGGTCGGACCGCATCGCGATGCGATGCGTCGCATTCTGGCCGACGCGCTGGGCCTGCGGCCCGACGGGGTCTCCATCAAGGCGACAACGGCAGAGGGCCTGGGACCGCTGGGGCTGCGCCAGGGTGTGGCCGCCTGGGCCGTGGTTTTGCTGCGCGCGGTGGAGGCGCAGGCGTGAGCTGGTTGCCGAGTATGGCTCGAGGGTGACCGATCTCGGCTGCTGTGGGCCAGAATGCGATCTGGTATCCCGCCCGGGCTAGCAGGGTTCGGGGTTCGCCGGCAGCACGGTTGCGCGTGGGCTGTGTGGCGTTGACGAGGACCGGGCTGATGCTGCACAATGAACCACCAAAGGCGAGGAACGGAGAGAGTAACCGCCAAAGGCCCGCTGTAGAGAGGACGGCCTCGGCTGCAAGCCGTCTGCGGACCAAGCGGTGAAGTGCATCCGGGAGCCGTGGCGGCGAGCCGGACGGCCAACCGCTGCCGGAGTGGGCCACGTGAGCGGCCTTTGAGCGACGGCATGCCGTCGGAAACAGAGTGGGACCGCGGACCGACCGCCTCTGGGCGTCATCGGTCCGCCGCGCGTTTCAGGGGGAGGAATCGCGTTGTTCGCGACACTGCGCGAGGATGTGCGCACGGTATTCGAGCGCGACCCGGCAGCCAAGAGTACACTAGAGGTGATCCTCACCTACCCGGGCTTGCATGCCCTGTGGTTCTATCGCGTTGCCCACCGCCTCTACCTTGGTCGACACTTCGTCCTGGCGCGGGCGATTTCGCAGTTCGCGCGTTTCCTGACGGGCATCGAGATCCATCCCGGTGCCCGCATCGGACGAAGGCTGTTCATAGACCATGGTACAGGGGTGGTCATCGGCGAGACTACGGAGGTGGGCAATGACGTGACGCTATACCAGGGCGTCACGCTCGGCGGCACCGGCAAGGAGCACGGCAAGAGGCACCCTACGATCGGCGACCGCGTGATGATTTCCTGCGGCGCCAGGGTGCTCGGGGCAATCACCGTCGGCGACGACTGCAAGATCGGTGCTGGTGCTGTGGTTGTAAAGTCTGTGCCGCGTGACTGTACGGTGGTGGGGATTCCTGGCCGCGTCGTGCGCGTCGGCGGACGCCCCGTCAAGGGAGTCGATCTGCAGCACGGCGACCTGCCTGACCCGATTACGGAGGCCATACTGAGAATGACGGCCCAGATCGACCGCCTTGAGGCGCGGATCGCCGTTCTGGAGGGAAGCGGGGAACGCGATGACATCAACATCGATACGTCTCTATGACACACTGACCCAGCAGAAGCGGCCATTCGTGCCCCTGGAGCCTGGTCGCGTGCGTATCTATGCCTGCGGCCCGACGGTCTACCATCACCTGCACATCGGAAACTTCCGTTCCTTCGTGGTGTTCGATACGCTCGGGCGCTTTCTGCGCCGGGAAGGCTTCGACGTACAGTTCGTCCAGAATTTCACCGATATCGACGATAAGATGATCCAGCGCTCAGGCGAGCTGGGCGTCACAGTGCCTGAGCTGGCGGAGCGTTTCATTGCGCAGTACACGGAAGACGCAGCGGCGCTCGGCATCGACGCGCCATACGAGTCGCCGCGCGCCACCGAGCACGTTCCACAGATCATCGCGCACATCGAAGGGCTGCTAGCAGCCGGCCTTGCCTATGTGCTCGCAGGCGATGTGTATTTCCGCGTCGCTTCCTTCCCGGACTACGGCAAGCTGTCGCATCAGCCGCCGGATGAGCGGCTCGCTGGTGCGCGCATCGAGGTCGATCAGCGCAAGGAGGACCCCGCCGATTTCGTCCTTTGGAAGTCGAGCCGTCCCGGTGAGCCAAGCTGGCCATCGCCGTGGGGGCCGGGCCGCCCCGGCTGGCATATCGAGTGCTCCGCGATGGCGCGCTGCTATCTCGGCGATACCCTTGACATCCATGCGGGCGGCATGGATCTCATCTTCCCGCATCACGAAAACGAGATCGCGCAGTCTGAGGGGCTGCTGCACAAGCCGCTCGCGCGCTATTGGATGCACGTAGCCATGCTGACTATGGACGGCGCGAAGATGTCGAAGTCCCAGGGCAATATCGTGCCGCTCTCCGAGCTCAGGCAGCAGTACCGGCCCCAGTCCATCAGGCTCTTCCTGCTGAGCGCCCACTACCGCACGCCGCTCGCCTTCCGCGACGAACTCGTTGCGGCCAGCGAGGCTGCGCTCGCACGCATAGAGAACTGCCTTGCCCGGCTCGAACACCTGCTGCCGCATGCGGCACGCGATGAGCGGGGAGATCAATCCTACCTTGAGCGACTGGAGCGGGCAGAACGCGAGTATGCTGCAGCCCTCAGCGACGACCTCAACACGGCGCAGGCACAGGCAGTGCTGTTCGAGGTGGTACGTGAAGCCAACACGAATCTGGATGTCGATACCGCACAAGGCGTCATCGAACGCACGCGCGATTTCATCATAGACGGCCTTGCGACGATGGGAATCGAGCTCGGCGGCAGCAAGGAGCAGATCAGCGCAGATATCGACCGCTTGATCGCGGACCGCGAGAGAGCCCGCCAGGGAAGGGACTATGCTCAGGCCGACCGCATTCGTGACGACCTGCGGGCCAGGGGCATCGTCCTGGAAGACACGCCGCAGGGCGTGCGGTGGCGTCGTGGCTAGCCGCGAGGGGCGCGGCCCGGTTTCGGGGCCGACCCGCGCAAACAAGCGACCGGATGGTCCTCGGCCTCGCGGTGCGCGAGGCCCGGTGCCGCGAACACGCGACGGGTACAAGCCTGATCGCGCGCCAGCTTCCCAGGACCGCACGCCTTTGCGGCGCGAGCCGCCGTCGCCGCACGACGACGAGAGGGAATTGCATGTGGCGGGGCGGCGCGCCGTGCTCGAGGCGCTCCGCTCTGGGCGGACCATCAACAAGCTCTATATCGATCAGGTTACGCCTGCGGCGGCTTTCGCAGCCATTTTCGATGCCGCGAACCAGCGCGGCTTGCATGTAGAGGCAGTTCCTCGCCAACGCCTGCAAATGCTGGCAGGAGAGCACCATCAAGGCGTGGTGGCGATTTGCGCACCTATCGCATATGTGGATATCGATGACCTGCTGGCTCGCGTGCAAGGCGCACAGGGGTCCGCGTTGCTTCTGGCGCTGGACGGCGTCCAGGATCCACAGAACATTGGCAGCCTCATCCGCACGGCTGAGGTCGCCGGAGCTCAGGGCATCCTATTGGCCGAACATCGCTCCGGCGCTGTGACGTCCGCTGTCGTGCGAGCTGCTGCAGGCGCGGCTCTCCATCTCCCGGTGGCCCGCGTGAAGAACCTGCATCAGGCCATCGACCGACTGCAGCGTGAAGGCATCCAGGCGGTGGTGGCGCATCCAGTCGCAGAGCGCATGGTCTACGATGTTGACCTCAAGGTGCCTACCGTCATCGTGGTAGGCGGCGAGGGCAAGGGTGTCGGAGAGTTGATGCGCAAAAAGGCGGATGCCGTTGTGCGACTGCCGCAAGTCGGTCAGGTTGGCTCTCTGAACGCGGCAGTCGCTGGAGCCTTGATGCTCTACGAAGCCGTCCGACAGAGGCTTTCAGCCGAGGCTCGTCCTTGACGCATCTTTAAGCATTCCCTTATAATGCGCGTTAGTACGGAGGGACCATGGGGTCCGTGAGATCAATTCGTGATACCTGGCTCACAGTCATGTGGACGGAGGCGAGGTATCTTGAGCCTGAGCGCTCAACGTGAGACAGTTAGCGAATATGATCTGATGGTCGACGAAGAGATCGTCGAATTTGCCAGAGACGGTAGTCATATCGCTCTCGAGTTCCTCATCAACAAGTACAAGAATTTCGTGCGCGCCAAGGCACGTTCTTATTTCTTGATTGGGGCTGACAGGGAAGACATCATCCAGGAAGGGATGATTGGTCTTTACAAGGCCATTCGGGATTACCGCAGCGACAAGCTATCGTCGTTTCGCGCCTTCGCCGAACTCTGCATCACTCGCCAGATCATCACGGCGATCAAGACCGCTACCAGGCAGAAGCACATTCCGTTGAACTCCTACGTCTCCTTGAACAAGCCGATCTATGAGGACGACTCGGATCGCACTTTGCTGGACGTGATCTCGGGCACCAAGGTCTCGGACCCTGAGGAGCTCGTCATCAACCGCGAAGAGTTCGGCGACATCGAGGAGAAGATGGGCGAGATCCTGTCTGAGCTCGAGTGGCGCGTGCTGATGGCGTATCTGGACGGGAAGTCCTATCAGGAGATTGCGGTTTCGCTCAGCCGGCACGTCAAGTCGATCGATAATGCCCTGCAGAGAGTCAAACGCAAGCTGGAGCGGTATCTGGACTTGCGCAGGCAGGCGCCGGAAGACGCCTGAAATTCATGAAGAGCCCCCGAGCGCTGAGACGCTCGGGGGCTCGCGGCATCCTCAGGACTTCTGCATCGACCATAGATAACGGGCCAATGCGGCTGCCTGGGCGTCACTGAGCGTCCCAGGATCGTTGAAGGGCATGTTCTTCCTCACAAAGGTCTGCAGCGCGGACTGCGTGGTAAAGCGGGCGCGCAGGCCGGCGTCGAGCGTTGGTGCGGAGGCACCAACGCCGCCCGGACCATGGCACACCTGGCATTTTTTCTGAAAGAGGGCAGCAGCTGCGGCGTTGCTGCCTGTCGGGTTGCCGCTGGATGTAGTGGTACCGGTCGTGCTCGGGGAAGCGGGGGGTGACTTTCTTGTCGCCGACGTCTTCTCACCTGTCGCCGTGCCGGAAGACGTGGAGGACGTCGATTTCTTGCTGGACTTCGACGAGTCGGACTTGGTGGACTTGGTGGCGGACTGCTTAGATTTCTGGCTGCTTGACGCGCCCTGCTTGCCCGTGCCGCAGCCAGCGAAGATCATGCCGAATCCGAGAACGACGGTCATCAAGAGTGCCTTCAGGCGCATGCTTTAGCCTCCCGGCCTAGCATGGCCGGGGCCATTCTTCAGCATGCGCTTGCCCGCATCCTCGAGCCGATGCTATGCTGACTGCGTTCCCGCTGGCGTAGCTCAATCGGCAGAGCAGCTGATTTGTAATCAGCAGGTTGTCGGTTCAAGTCCGACCGCCAGCTCCAACTTCTCGCGCCCAAAACCCGCTCAGAGAGCGGGTTTTGACGCCTTAATGACGGGCAGCACGCTGGACCTTGGCCGCTGTAGCCAGTGCGCCACTGCAACCACCACTAGGGGGAGGAACAGCCCGGTTATCTCGCTTCGGTGGCACGGCCTCATAGTTGCTTGTTGAAATCAGGACCAGGGTTCCAACCGTACACCCGCTCTTCTTTGGGCAGATTCGATAGACGAACATTCGAGGCATCGGGAGGGGTGTGCCCGGGCCCATTGATCAGCTGCTCTCTGACCAGCATAGGGATAGTAGCGGACCTGCATGGCCGTTGCTGTGTGGCCACGTGCACGTCAAGACCTGATTCATGGGGTGAACCCAATGGAGGAGCTTTCAACGGGCGAATTGCTGGAGATGTGGCGAGATATCGCTTCCTCCGCGCAGAGCCACGCCTCGATCCGCATAGGTGACACAGAAGCTGCGATCGCAGCACATGAAGAGATCTTGTCCATGAGGTTTATCCAGGCCATGTACTCGTGGTCTGCACGGCCGTCATATGGGCTTCTCTTGCCGAATCGCCGCGCGAGAGAACTGCTTGTGGACTCGCTGCGGCAAGCAGATTTCCTCGGCATACATCGGCGAACGGAGTGGAACTTACGACCTATCACGGAGTGCCTGATGCAATATTACGGTCTTCGGCCTTCGCGTTATTTCTATGCTTTCGAAAATGCTTACATAAGTAAACTTGAGAATTTCTATCGCTGGTTCAAAGATGTGCCTATCCTTCTCGTCGGGGGGAAGGCAGACGGATACCGAGCTGTATTGGAGCGCCGGTACGGGTGGACCGGCATTGTTGGCACGGTACCTCACTGGCGATGGGAGTCGCTCGGACGCAGTAGGGCGGCCATGCAACAGTTTGACTACCGTGTGGCGATCGTCGGCGCGGGAGTGGCGGGCAAGATCCTGACGGCAGATGCGAAGTCTGCCGGTCATGTGGGAATTGACCTTGGCAGCGGAATCGACACTTGCATCCAATCCGACGCGGACGGTGTCGACGCATGGGATTGGCCCAAGTTCCCTACGTATGGCGCCGCAACGGGTGAGGATCTCGCGGAGTATCCGCCGCAGAAGTAACAGGCCCTGGGCGCAGTTTGCGACCGCGCCCAGGGGACCTATGGAGGTGTGTCACATGCATATCCTGTTCCTAAACAACAGCCCGCTGATCAAATATGGTCTGGCACCTGGTCTGGTCGACATCGGGCATGAAGCCACCGTCATAGGCCTTTGGCGGATTCCCGCAAACGAGCAGAAGGATGTGCTGCAGCGTTATGTGGCAAGGGTCAAGCCTGACGCCCTGTTCACAGAGGGCTTTCCCGGGGTGAATTGGGCGGCGGTACGAGCGGTCAGGGTGACCGCAGGCATACCTCATGTCTATTGGGCCATTGAGGACCCCGTACAGCATGCGGCATCGTTGGAAGTTGCGTCCCTCAGTGACTACACTTTCACGACGACGATCGAATGCCTGCCTTCGTACATCGAAAGGGGCATCCGGACTGGGCTGATGCTCTTCGCCTGCAATCCCCACGTGCATCGTAGCGTCAGCGCAGACGGAGAACGCAGCCACGACATCGTGTTGGTGGCCAGCAACTACCACGAGCGTGCATCACAGGTGCGGGCCATCCTGTCTCCACTCATCGAGGATGGGCACGACGTCATGGTGTGGGGACACGGGTGGACTGATGCGAATGCGCCCGTGACGATCCCCTTCGATCGATACGGAGGCGGCATTCTGCCTTACGAAGACCTGCCCGCCGTCTACAGTGCGGCGAAGATCGTCCTCGGGCTGCACCTTGTCGAGGATTCCCGGACGCAGACCTCGATGCGCACATACGAAGCCCTTGGATGCGGGACATGCTACCTCACGTTCGACACGCTGGCCCACCGCTCTCTCTTTGAACCGGATCAGCATCTGCTCTGCAGCAAGAATGCGGAGGAAACCAGGCGACTCGTGGCCGAGTATCTGAACTCACCGAGCAAGCGACAGAAGGTCGCTGCAGCCGGACAGGCATTCGTCCACGGCCACCACACCTACGCGCAGAGAGCGCGGGAGCTTGTGCTGGCGTTGGAGCAACTGCCATAGGGCTAACCTCTTTGCGGTGCTTGCGCGTCGCCCCTGTCTTCGACACTGCACAGACAGACGGCCGGCCGCACGCTCGTGGGGCATCGGCTATCACAGCTTCGACTTGTGGCTTGTACATCGGCGACGAAAACCACCGATCCGCGATTGGAGATGACTTCGACACAGCACGTGCGCACGGACGGCTCGGCACGCTGCACCCGGACGTCCAGCAATTGAAGCTGCGTAGCGCTTCCGCGAAGGGTCCGACTGTCGGACGCATGAACGGCAGGGTGGAACGAAACAATGCGGTGGGGGAGGGAGTTGCATGGAGCAGGATTCGCTCATGCCATGGCTCAACCGTGAAGAGATGTTGCGCCTTATGGCCTGGCCACAGAGATTACTGTCCCAGGCGATGCACGAGATGCCGACGCTCGAACTGGTCGAGGACGGCGATGATCTCGTGGTACGCGTGGAGGTACCCGGCGCCGAGGCGGATGATCTCGACATCGATGTCAGCACCCATACACTGACGGTGCGGGGAGAGATTCGTCAGGACGACCGCGGTAGCGGCGCCGTGTACCACAGCGAGCGCCGCTACGGGCGCTTTCAGCGCTCAGTATCCCTTCCTGTGGCAGTGGATCCCGACCGGGCGACGGCTCAGTTCCAGCAGGGACTGCTTGAGTTGCGCCTACCTCGCCAGGAAGGTGCGCGGCGCAAGCTGAAGATCCAAGGGTCAGGCACATCGGGCAAGCATTGACGCTATGAGAAGGCACCGTCACGTCGCAGAGACATGGCGGTGCCGTTTTAATGCAATGACTGCAAACTGTCAGACGGTGGTAGGCAGCCTCGCGCCGGGCAATCGCGTTCGGCGGAGCAGAGCAACCAGGCGCTAGTCGCGCGTGGGGTGCGACGTGTCGGGAAGATGAAGGGCGAGTTCGGCGACGGCCTCGCTGTAATGGCGCTCCGCGGATTGCCCGTAAGCAGCGGCATCGCCCGTGGCAAACGCCTGCAGCAGAATCCGGTGGCGTGCTCCGATCCCTGCGATTCGCGACGGCACCTGGGCCATGAACCAATGGAAGAAGATCGCGATTTGCCCGTCCAACTCATGGAACTTGCGCAGCAGGAGTTCGTTGCGGCAGCCTTGGACGATCAGGGCATGGAAGTTGCGATCCAGCTGGACCGCCGTGATGCGCTCCTCTGCTTCCTCTACACGTTCGAAGGCACGGCAGATCTCTTCCAGCTCGGCGAGCAACTCGGTCGTCGGTGCTGGGCTGAGCCGCACCGCCTCGGTCTCGAGGACTGCACGCAACTGGGCAGCCTCCTGGGCGTCGCGATCGGAAGGACTGGCGACATAGAGCCCGCGATGGGCCTCGCGGACAATCAGGCCTTCCTGCTCAAGAAGCCGTACAGCCTCGCGAACGGCGCTGCGGCTGACCTGCAGTTCTGCTGCGATCTCTTCCTCCCAGATGCGGCTGCCGAGCTGCCAGGCACCCGACAGGATGCGAAGCTTGAGGTCTTCGCGGATCTGGTCGACAACGGTGTGCATCATGGCCGTGGAGCTCTGTGCATCGCTATTTGGAGATAAAGTGCGTCGGAGCGGTGATAAGACGTTGGTGCGGCCACAGGACGTATG
>JAJYNV010000376.1 GCA_021786135.1 Bacillota bacterium | reverse complement strand
GCAGATCGTTTGCGAATCGGATGTCGGGTCTCCTAGAGGGCCGCGTGCTCGGTACGCGCGATGATCTCGTCCTGCAGGGCCCGGCTGAGGTCGCAGAAGTAGTCGCTGTAGCCGGCCACGCGGACGATGAGGTCCCTGTAGTCTTCGGGGTGCAGCTGCGCCTCCCGGAGCGTCTCGACGCTCACGACGTTGAACTGGATGTGGTGGCCGTCCATCCGGAAGTAGGCCCGGACGAGGTGCAGGAGCTTCTCGAGGTTCTCCTCGCCCTCGAGCACCTGCGGGATGAACTTCATGTTGAGAAGCGTGCCGCCGGTGCGGATGTGGTCCATCTTGGCCATCGACTTGACCACCGCCGTCGGTCCGTGGCGGTCGGCGCCCTGCACGGGCGAGATGCCCTCGGAGACTGGCTGCCAGGCGCGTCTTCCCTCCGGCGTCGCGCCTGTGACGGAGCCGAAGTAGACGTGGCAGGTGGTCGGCAGCATATCGATGCGGTAGGTGCCGCCCTTCGTGTTCGGACGTCCGTCCACCGCCGACTGGAAGAGATCGAACATGCGCCGCATGATGTCGTCCGCATAGTCGTCGTCGTTGCCGTAGCGCGGCGTTTCCTCCATGAGCCGCGTCCGCACCGGCTCGGCGCCCTCGAAATCCTTCTCGAGAACCGTGAGCAGGTCCCCCATGCCGAGGGAGCCCTCCTCGTAGACATGGCGCTTCAGAGCCGAGAGGCTGTCTGTCAGGGTGCCGATGCCGACGCCCTGGATGTAGCTCGTGTTGTAGCGGGGACCGCCGTCGTTGTAGTCCCTCCCCTTCGCGATGCAGTCGTCGGTGATCACCGAGAGGAACGGCGCCGGCATCTCCGTCGCGTAGAGGCGCTCGATCACGTTGTTGCCACGGATCTTCACGTCGAGGAAGTAGCGCATCTGCCGCGCGAAGGCCTCCACCAGGGCATCGAAGTCCTTGAACCCCCGGGGGTCGCCGGTGTGCAGGCCGATCTGCCGCCCGGTGCGCGGATCGAGGCCGTCGTGCAAGGTGAGTTCGAGGATCTTCACGAGGTTGAAATAGCCCGTGAGGATGTAGGCCTCCTTGCCGAAGGCCCCTGCCTCGACGCAGCCGCTCGTGCCGCCCTCACGCGCATCCTCCGGCGACTTGCCCTGGCGCAGGAGTTCCTGCACGACGGCGTCGGCGTTGAAGATCGAGGGCTGCCCCCAGCCCTTGCGCACGATGCGCAGAGCATGGCGCAGGAACCTGTCCGGCGTCTTCTTGCTGATCTGCACGTTCGAGCTCGGCTGCAGGAGGCGCATCTCGTCGATCACGTCGAGCACCAGGTAGCTGAGCTCGTTGACGCCGTCCGAGCCATCCGGCCGGAGCCCGCCGCTGTTGATGTTGGCGAAGTCCGTGTAGGTCCCGGACTCAGCGTTCGTCACCCCCACCTTGGGCGGCGCCGGCTGGTTGTTGAACTTCACCCAGAAGCACTCGAGCAGTTCCTTGGCGTCGCTCTCGTTCAGGCGGCCCGCGTCGATATCGCTGCGGTAGAGCGGATAGAGATGCTGATCGAGCCGACCGGGGTTGAAGGCGTCCCAGGTGTTGAGTTCGGTGATGACGCCGAGGTGCACGAACCAGTAGGCCTGAAGACCCTCCCAGAACGTCTCGGGGGCGTGTGCCGGCACGCGCTGGCAGACGTCCGCGATCTTGAGGAGTTCCTGCCTCCGTCCTGCGTCTTCTGCCTGCGCAGCCATCTCGCGCGCTCTCTCCGCGTGCCGTTCGGCAAAACGGATGATGGCGTCGCAGGCCACTGTCATGGCCCTGAGCTCCTCCTGCTTCGCCAAGGCCTCGGGATCGTTCAGGAAGTCGAGCCGCAGCAGTTCTGCCTCCGCCTCACCCTTGAGGTCGAGGAAGCCCTTGCGGAAGATCTGTCCGCCGCCGGCCGTGTGGCCCGGCGCCCGCTGCTCCATGAACTCGGTGAAGATGCCCGCGGCGTAGGCGTCCCGCCACTCCGGCGTCATGGCGTCGAAGATGCGGTCGCGCAGGGAACGGCCGCGCCAGAACGGGATGGCCTCCTCCTCATAGAAGGCCATCGTGTCCGCGTCGACCGCATAGGGGATCTTCTCGCGAGTATCGAGCATCTCCAGGTCCTCGATGCTGTGGCAGCAGAGTTCCGGATAGGTCGGTGACGCCTTGGGAGCGGGTCCCCGCTCACCGACGATCAGCTCCCCGTCGCCGATCGCGATCGTCTTGTGCGCCAGGAGGTACTCGAACGCCCGTGCGCGCAGCATCGGCGTCGAGAGTCCCTTCGCGCTCCGGTAGAATTCCGTCATCAGGCGTGCGCGCTCCGGCGACACGGTCGCCCCGGCCTCGACGCTCCTGCGCCGCAGTTCCGCAACCCTTTCGTTCACTCGAGACCCCTCCTTGACGCTCTGGAATTGGCGAACTAGCCGCCGATCTTCGTGCGGACGCCTGACTCCTGCACAATCGCCGCGAGACGCTCCATCTCTTCCTCACCGGGCTCCGGGGTATCGTCGAGGGTGTAGTCCATGCCGAGGCGATCGTACTTGCTCATGCCCGCCCGATGGTAGGGAAGCAGGTGCACCTCAGCGATGGCGTCGAGCTGCGCAACAAACCGCCCTGTCGCCTCGAGGTTCGCGCGGTCGTCGTTGACGCCCGGCACGACCGGAATGCGCACGATCAACCGCGCGCCCGCGGCGGCCAGACCCTCGAGGTTTCTCAGGATGCGCCGGTTCGATACGCCCGTCCAGGTACGGTGGCGTTCCGGGTCCATCAGCTTGAGATCGTAAAGCCAGAGGTCCACCAGCGGCGCCACCTCGGCGACGTCCTCCCAGCGGGCGTAGCCCGAGGTCTCGACAGCCGTGCTCAGGTCGTGCGCCTTGCACGCCTTGAGCAGTTCCCGCAGGAAGCCGGGCTGGAGCAGGGGGTCTCCTCCTGAGAAGGTGACGCCTCCTCCGGACTGGTCGTAGAAGATGGTGTCCTTCTCGACCTCCCGCAGGACGTCTTCGACACCCATGCGTCGGCCCGCGACCTTCTCCGTCCCGTCCTCGTAGCGCATCACCTGCTGCCCCTTCTGCTGTCCCTCGGGGTTGTGGCACCACGGGCAGCGCAGGGGACAGCCTTTAAGGAACACGAGCGTCCGGATGCCCGCTCCGTCGTGCAGCGCGTAGCGCTGGATGTCGAAGATCATGCCTTCTGCCGTAGCCATGAGGATCTCCCCCTGTGCGGTCGCCCCATCGCCGCGACCCCGCCGCCCCCTCCCAGACGCGGCGGCCTGCCCCCGTCCGTCAGATCAGATCCGCTCGGCGACGCACTTCATCTGGGTGAAGAGGAGGAGGTAGTCCGGGCTGCCGGTCTTGGAGTCGGTGCCGGACATGTTGAAGCCGCCGAAGGGGTGGGCGCCGACGACGGCGCCGGTGCACTTGCGGTTGAGGTAGAGGTTGCCGACGTGGAAGTCGAGGCGGGCCTGCTCGAGGCGGTCGCGCTCGTGCGAGTAGAGCGAGCCGGTGAGGCCGAACTCGGTGCCGTTGGCGAGCTCGATCGCGTGGTCGTAGTCGCGGGCGCGCAGCAGGGAGAGCACCGGTCCGAAGATCTCCTCCTGCGCCAGGGCCGAGTCGGGCGCGACGTCGCCGAAGACGGTCGGGGCGATGAAGTGGCCGCCCTCACCCACCTTGGCGCCGCCGGCGAGCAGCTTCGCCGTGCTCTTGCCCTGCTCGATGTAGCCGAGGATCTTGGTCTCGGAGCCCTGGTCGATCACCGGGCCGACGGCGTTTGCCGGGTCCATCGCCATGCCCAGCGTCAGCCGCTTCGTCCGCTCCGCCACCAGCCGCGCCACCTCGTCGTAGACCGCGTCCACCACGATGGCGCGTGAGCAGGCCGAGCACTTCTGGCCCTGGAAGCCGAAGGCCGACGTGACGATGTCCGCCGCCGCCATCTCGATGTCAGCCGTCTCGTCGACCACGATCGCGTCCTTGCCGCCCATCTCCGCCACGACACGCTTGATCCAGATCTGCCCCGGCTGGTGCTTCGCCGCCAGCTCGTTGATGTGGAGGCCCACTTCCCGCGAGCCCGTGAAGCTGATGAACCGCGTGCGCGGATGCGCCACCATGTAGTCCCCGATGTCCCGGCTGTCTCCCGGCACGAAGTTCACGACCCCGGCCGGCAGACCGCTCTGCTCCAGAAGGTTCACGAACCAGGCCCCGATCACCGGCGTCACGCTCGACGGCTTCAGCAGCACCGTGTTCCCCGCCACGATCGCGCCCGTCGTCATGCCGCAGAGGATCGCGAGCGGGAAGTTCCACGGCGGAATGATCACGCCCACCCCGAGGGGGATATAGAACGACTCGTCCTCCTCGCCCGGCAGGTTGATCGTCGGCACCGGCGCCGCGAGCCGCACCGCCTGCCGCGCGTAGTACTCCATGAAGTCGATCGCCTCGGCCACGTCGCCGTCCGCCTCCGGCCACGTCTTCCCCGCCTCGTAGACCTCGAGTGCGGTGAAAAGGGCCTTCTGCCGCCGCAGCTCCGCCGCCGCCTTGAGAAGAACCCTCGCCCGGTACGCGGCCCCTGCCCGACTCCAGCTCTTGAACGCCTTCTCGGCCGCCGCGATGGCGTCCTCGACGTCCTCACGCGTCGCCTTCGACACGGTGCCGACGGTCTCGCTGAGACGCGACGGGTTGTACGAACGCAGGCGGCTTTGGCGCTCACGGCGCTCCCCGCCCACCACGATCGGATAGTGGCGGCCGAGTTCCGCCCCCACTTCCTTCAATGCACTCTCAAGCACGCTGCGGTTCTCCGAGCTCTGAAAATCGACAAGCGGTTCGGGACGGTAGGAATCAATCACGTATGGCGCCGACCTGCCTCCCTGTGGCCCGAAGACCACGGTCGGCTCGCCTGCCCTTCTTCTCTGGATTGCCTTGGCTGGCCAGCTTGGAGGCGTTTGCCGAGAGACATTGTACCATGCGCCTACAAGCTTGGTCGCATGTCGCGTGCGGTGCGGCCCCATGCCAACTGTGTCTTCGGGAAAACGGCGATGCCTCGACTCGTCGTTTCGGAAGCAGGGTGAGCATCTTTGTGCCGCCGCTTCATTCTTGACGGTCAGCTGGGGGCCGCATGCGTCTCTTATGCCCTGCCCTTTCGCGCGCGTGCGGCGACTCTCCGGCTGTTTCCGCGCAGCCGCGTCGCCGGCGAGTTTCGTCCGCCCGACTCGCGCATACTAATTCGGCTCGCCGCGCAGTCGACTTGCCAGGCGGTTCGCGGCGCGAAGGAGGCTCTCACATGGCACAGCCTTGGCCCTATGACGTGGCGCGCGGCCCGATGCCGCGAGAAGCGCGGGTGCAGGATGCCTGCAGGGACTGGCTGCAGCGACTCGACGACATGGTGCGGCAGAGCAATCTCGTGCGCTGGCGCGACGCTGGCGAGATCGCGTTCGACCTGCGCGCAGCCGATCAAGCGGCACTCGAGGCCCTGCTCGACGGGGAGCCGGTCGCACTCGCCCGTCTCGTCCGCTTGGAGAGAGACAGCGAGATCGAGAGGCTCCGCAGCCTCCACGACCGCGTCCTCGAGGGGCGCGAGGAACACGGTGTCGAGACGCTTCACCTCGCTTTCGGCATGGCCACGTGGCAGCCGGCCGACGGGACGCAAGTCCCGCGCGCACCGGTCATCCTCCTGCCGGTGACGTTGGACGACCCGCACCGAGCCGGGAGCATCCGGATCCGGCGCCGCGGCGCCATGGCCGTGAACCCAGCGCTGGCGCATGTGCTGGACAGAGACCACCATTGTGCGGTCGATTCCATCGAGATGCCGGACGGGACGAAGGTACGCGGGGCGGAACTGCCTGCCGCGCTATGGGCACCGCTCGTTCGAGCTGCCCGGAGTGTGCCGGGATTCGCCGTGGAGCATTCCGTCCTGCTCGGCAACTTCTTCCCCCACCGTGTCCACCTGTTGCGGGAACTCGCCGGCCGCGCCGGTTCCATGGCAGGCCATGACGTGTTGGCTGCGCTCGCCGGCGACTCCGAGGCGAAGGAGGCCCTGCGCGCGACGGCGGTTGAGGCCGGTACGCGGCCGGCCCGCATCGTCCTGCCGGCTGATCGGAGTCAGATTGAGGCAATCGAGGCGGCGCGCCGCGGCCATAGCTGCGCCATCGTCGGAGGGCCGGGCACCGGCAAGAGTCAGACGATCGCGAACCTTAGCGCCGCGCTGATCGCCGATGGACAGCGTGTGCTCGTGGTGGCGAGCAAGCGTGCGGCGCTCGAGGCGGTGCGCACGAGGCTGGAAGCGCGCGGCCTGGGCGAGATGGTCCTCGACCTGGGTGACGCCGAAATCGATGGCCAGAAGGTGCGCAGGCGCATCGCGGCAGCGGCCCGCTCCGTACCCGCCGAGGGGGGCGCGGAACCGGGGGAACTGGCCCAGATCGGGCAACGTCGCCAGCGCCTACAAGCGACACTGGATGTGCTGTTGCGGGCGCGGCCGCCTGCGGGGCTGAGCGTCTTCGACCTTCAGAGCCGCATCATGCGCGTGCCACAGGAGGTGCGGGCCGCCGGCCTCGAGCCCTGGCCAGAACTTCGCGCCATGGACCTTCAGGCAGTCCGGGACGTGAAGATCCTTCTCGCCGAGTTGTCGACATTTGCCGCTACGCGCTCGGCGTGGACGGGTGCGGCCATTCCGGATGCTACCGCGGCGCGGGAGGCCGTCGGCCTCAGCCTGCGGGCCTACGAAGGCTGGCAGCAGCTCCGCGCGGCGCTCGCGGCTGTGGATCCCGGCGCGCGCCCCCGGACGTTTTCTGAACTCTCCGTGCTCGTGCAGGAGTGGCCGAAGGCAAGCCCGGAGGCGGTTGCCCTCGAGACAGCGATCGACTCCCTGCGCCTGCCACTGCTCAAGCTGCAGGCACTCATGGGACCTGCGGCTCTGCGCAGCGACGCGCTCGATGAGATGGGCCGCTCCCTCGCTGCGCTCGCCGGGGACCAGACGACGCCGCATCGCATACCGCAGGTGCGGGCGCTGCAGGAAGAGCTCACGCTGCGCGGCGTCTCGCGGGCGGTCCAGGAGATGCAGGACCGCGGCGTGCCGTCATCTCTTTGGCCGCAGGCATTCGAGCTGCTCTGGCTTGAGGCATGTCTTGCCGACGTGCGGCGGGACGTCGCGACGTTGCCTGGCATCTACGGTCGGGACAGGGACGCCCTGGAGCGGGAGATGGACGAGCTCGAAGAGCAGGAGCGCTCTGCGGCGTCGGTTGCCCTGCGCTGGAACCAGAAGCACAGAGTGCGCACAGCGTTTGGCGACCGTCCCGAACAGCAGAGGCTGCTGCAGGCTGCGGCCGATGCGGGTGCACCGCCGCTTCCGGAGCTGCTCGCCGCCGCTCCCGATGCGCTGCTGACCGTATTCCCGTGTTGGCTTGTCAGCCCGTTCACGGTGAGCCAGATGGTGGATGGATCGCGGACGCACTTCGATGTCGTCATCTGGGACGAGAGCAGCCAGATGCCGGTCGAGGCGGCGATCCTGGCCATCCTGCGCGGCGCCAGGCTGGTGCTGGCGGGCGACGAGAACCAGCTGCCGCCGCCGGAGGCTGCGGATCCCGCCGCCCGCAGGCAGCCGCAGAGCCTCCTGGAGGCGCTCTCCTTCCTTCCCCGCTACTCCTTGGGCTGGCATTACCGCAGCCTCGACGAGGCGCTCTTCGCTTTTGCGAACCGGAGGATCTACCACGGTGCGGTCGCCACGTTCCCAGGGCGGCTGGGGCACGGCGCGGGTCTAAGGCACGTGCGGCTCGATCAGCCTGATACGTCACGTTCACGCGCGGGGGACGCAGCGCTCGCCGGGCTCGTCGACCTCGTACTGCGGGAAGCGAAGGCGCACCCCCAGGAGTCACTCGGCGTGATTGCCTTGACGTCAGCGGAGGCGGATCGGATCAGAGGAGCCGTATACGCGGCGGTGTCCGGCCTGCCGGACCTGCAGCCGTTCTTCGCGACATCGCGATCCGAACGTTTCTTCGTCAAGCCGGTCGATCTTGTCCAGGGCGACGAGCGCGACCATGTGATCTTCGCGGTGGGAGTCGATTCCGGGCAGGCGGACGGTGCCGCCGTCGATCTCTTGTGGGGTCCCTTGGGCGAGCGGCGCCTGAATGTTGCCATCACGCGTGCGCGACGCCGCATGACCGTCGCTACCGCGCTCGGCGGCGAGGAGATCCGGGACCTTGGCCTCGGTGGCGGCGTGGCCCTGCTGCGGGACTTCCTGCAGTATGCCAAGATGCGGCACGGCGGGCGGATGGCCGGTGAGCTCAGCGATGAACCCGTCAATCCCTTCGAGGACACACTTGCGCCCTTTCCCGAGGAGGTCTACGTGGCCCTGCGGGAAGCCGGAATGGACGTCGTGCCGCAATATGGCGCCCTGCGCCATCGTTTCGACCTGGTAGCGCGCCATCCAGGGCGCCCCTCCGAATATGTCCTCGCGATCGCGTGCGACGGCTGCGACGCGCACGGCATGCCGACCATGCGCGAGCATGACAGACAGCGCCAGCTCGAGCATCTCGGCTGGCGCTATCACCGGATCTGGTCGGGGGACTGGGCCGCGGACCGGGACCGTGAGATTGCGCGGGCGGTCGAGGCCTGCCGCGTGGCTGCCGCATCGATCGACGGCGGCTAGAGCGCGGCGCCGGCCGGCACCATGATGGCGTCCACCATGCCATGGATGATCTTCTTGTCCTGTGGGCAGATGGTCGCCAGGACGCCTCCCAGATCGACGCCGTCTCCTTGCCTGAAGTAGTACGGGCAGAGCCGGGCGCGCCCCTGCATCGTGACGACCTCGCCAGCGGCGAAGTCGAAGTAGTCGTGCGGCACGACCTTGGCTTTGTGGTAGCGCTGCAGAATCCAGCGCGTATGCCCGAATTGCCTGAGCCCCTCCTCCACCGCGGCCTGCCAGGACTCCTGCGGGGCGTCCTCGCCGATGTGCACGCCGCGGCTGCCCCAGGCCATCTCGGAGAAACCGGAGGGCTTCAGCACCCAGTCGGCCCGTTCGCGCTTCGTCATGTCGCCGAGACGACGCATGTCCTGCAGGGGGTGGCCACAAGCGGTGAGACCCGCCACCACGGCATGGGGCGGTACTGGCCGCGGGTCCAGAAGATAGGTCTCCGGAATCAGGCGCTTGAGGCGCACAAGGCGATCGGCACCGAGTGCCTCCCGCCATACCGGCTCGAGTACCGGATGGTGCAACAGGGCGAACCAGAGCTTCTCCTCGAGTTGAGGCTTGATCGGAGGCGTGATCTGGACGAGATCCTTTCGCTGCGCATAGAGGAGGAGGTCCGCCTTCGGCACGTTGCGCAGATCGAAGAGCTCGAAGAAGCGGTAGAGGACATCGATGCGGCGCCCTTCGACGTAGAGGCCGTCCTCCTGGAAGATCACATCCTTCGGCGGGACGCAGTGGACTTCGTGACCGCGGCCGCGTAGTGCCAGGGCGACGTGTTCCATCTCGGGACGGTAGTCTTCCGATTCCTGGGACACCACGATCGCCGTCACAGGGCTTTCCTTGCCCGCCGTGAGGGCCAAAGAGCGCGCGAAGCCGTCCAGAATGCCGCTCGGACCGCCGATGACGTCCTGGCCCAAGGCGGCGTAGACGTCCTGCAGCGCTGCGAGTTCGCCGAACCCGCCCGGCACGGAGTCGATCTCGGTGGCGATGAAGTCGTCGTCCGCCACGAGCAGCAGATCAGGGCGCATGAAGGCCGGAAGCTGCCGGCGCAGCCGTTTCATCTGGCTGAACCGCACCACGTCCTCGGGCTTGCCGAGGTCGAGGTATTCGGCCACGAAGTGCAGGTCCGGCCTGCGCAATGCCAGGTGGTAGATCTCCTGCTGCGCACGCGCGAACGCCCAAAGGTCCTCGCCGATCTCCCTGAGACGCTGGCGCTGCGCCTGGCTGAGGGGAAGAACATTCGTTCCGATGCGCCAACTGACCCGCTGTCCGGGCGGTGCAGGGCGGCGTCGGCTCTGGAACAGATGCTCTTGCGCGAGCACGTCCTCGAGCCAGGTCGCCTCCGTCGCCTGGGACAATTGACCGCCTCCCCCTGTCCCTTGCCGGTTTCCGAAATCGAGAGCGCCACCGCTGGCGCGGTGACGCCCTGGCTTACCACAATGTGGGTCAGGCGTCGATCTGTGCGCGCTGCAGCTGACCGCTGAAGTCGACGTATACCGACTTCCACTCGCTGAAGAAGTCGAGCGCCGCGACGCCCGCCTCGCGGTGGCCGTTGCCTGTGCCCTTGACGCCGCCGAACGGCAGGTGGATCTCGGCGCCCGTCGTGCCGGCGTTGACGTAGAGAAGGCCGCTCTCCAGGTCGCGGATCGCGCGGAACACGCGGTTGACGTCCTGCGTGAAGATCGAGGAGCTCAGGCCGTAGGTGACGCCGTTGTTGACCGCGATGGCTTCGTCGAAGTCCTTGACCTTGATCACGGACAGCACCGGTCCGAAGATCTCCTCCTGGGCGATGCGCATGTCGGGGCGCACGCCGGCGAAGAGGGTCGGGTGGTAGAAGCTGCCCTTGGCGAGATCTCCCTCCTCGGCGATGCCGCCGCCGACCAGAAGCTCGGCGCCCTCGGCCTTGCCGATCTCGACGTAGCGGTCGATCGATTGGGCTGCGCCGCGGTTGATCACCGGACCGACATCTGACGTCTCGAGGAGACCATCGCCGAGCCGGAGCGTCTTGACTCGTTCGGCAAGTCTGTGGACGAGTTCGTCGTGGATGTCCGCGTGCGCGATGACGCGCGAGCAGGCGGTGCAGCGCTGGCCGGAAGTGCCGTAGGCGCTCCAGATGATGCCGTCCAGGGCGAGCTCGAGGTTCGCGTCGTCCATGACGATGACCGCGTTCTTGCCGCCCAGTTCGAGCGAGACCCGCTTGAGTCCGGCGCCGGCTTCGCGAGCGACGTGCCGGCCCACCTCGTTCGAACCGGTGAAGGAGATGAGTCGCACGCGCTCATCCTGGAGCAGAACTTCCCCGGCTACGGACCCGGAGCCGAAGACGAGGTTCATGACGCCCGGCGGCAGCCCCGCCTCCTCGAAGATCTTGACGAGTTCGAGCGCCAGCATGGGCGTATCGGTGGCGGGCTTGAAAACGACGGTGTTGCCAAGCACGATCGCGGGGAATGTCTTCCAGGTCGGGATCGCCATCGGAAAGTTCCACGGCGTGATGATGCCTGCGACGCCAATCGGGTCGCGGACGGCCATGGCGAACTTGTTCGGCAGTTCGGAAGGTGTCGTGTGGCCAAAGGCGCGCCGGCCCTCTCCGGCCATGTAGAAGGCCATGTCGATGCCTTCCTGCACGTCGCCGCGCGCCTCGACGAGCACCTTGCCCATCTCGCGCGTCATCTTGCGCGCCAGGTCCTCCTTGCGCTCGCGCATGAGCGTGCCGACCCGGTACATGATCTCGGCGCGCTTCGGCGCCGGCACCCTGCGCCAGTGCTCGAACGTCTTGTGGGCAACGTCGACGGCCCGCTCGACATCCTTGGCCGACGACTGCGGAACGCTCGCGATGATCTCTCCTGTTGCCGGGTTCACGTCGTCGATACGACGGTTGTCCTCTGCGTCGACCCAGTTGCCGTTGATGTAGTTGCGCAGTTCGACCATGCCTGCCGGGTTTCTTGGACAGCATCGCGCGATGCCGTCCCCCCGGACTCCCACCTTTCAGCGAATGATTTGCGTCCGGTCGCGCTCAGCCCTGCGGCTCGCCGCCGCTCCAAGGTTCCGTCTCGTAGACGGTCAGGAGGTAGTTCTCACCCTGGCGCGCAATGCCGAAGATGAGGCCGCGCCGCTTGAGCGTGCGATTGAGAAAGGTCACCAGGACGTGCGGCTCGATGGGATCACCGAGCTCGGTCCGGGCAATCTCCGGCAGACTCTGCGGGCTCATGCGGCTACGGCGCCGTGGACCATGCGCTCACCCTCCAATAGCGAGCATAGGTGGACGGACGTCGGCGGTCAACGGCCCTCAGGCAGCGTCTGGTACGTCTTCTCCTCCAGAACAGCTTTCCGATCTCGACGCGCACTGGTGCACACGGCGCGATCTGGACGACATAATGCAGCGACTGCGCGACGAAACTAGCGACGGGAGGTGACATGGCTTGGCGCAGTGGACGAAGGGACCGGCGCTGCCCCGCGAGCAGCTGGAACGGTTCAAGTTCGAAATCGCCGACGATCTCGGCATCACGCTTCAGAAGGGCTACAACGGCGACATCACGGCGCGCGAGGCAGGGCGTATCGGTGGACGCATCGGCGGCAACATGGTCAAGGTGATGATCCGTATGGCCGAAGAGGCCATGACGCGCGGCGAAGGCTGAGCAGAAGCATTCGGCTGCCGGCGGGCACCGCCGGCAGCCTCCCAATCTTAAGACGCGCCCTGGCAAGCCGAGAAAAATTAACGGTCATCGAAGAGCCTTCCAATGCACTCTGGCGATACTCGTTGCAGGTCGGGATACCGACCGGAAAGGGGCATCGCGATGCAACGCAGGCATCTCCTGATCGGCGCGCTGATCGGCCTGCCGATT
>JAJYNV010000248.1 GCA_021786135.1 Bacillota bacterium | reverse complement strand
CCGGACGTCGCGATTACGCGCGCCATGGCCGCCAAGATCGAGGTCAACGCGCTCGATCAGGCCACGGCGGCGCAGGCGCTCGCGACCCAGAAGAGCCCGTTCCGCGACGACGCAGCGATTCCCGCCTGGGCCCGCGGCTACGTCAACGAGGCGTACAAGCTCGGCATCTTCCGCGGCCAGTCGAACGGCTACTTCCTCCCGAACCAGTCTCTGACGACGTATCAGAGCGGCCATGCAATCCTGCAGCTCGACGCGTACGTCGCGCAGCAGGAGAAGAAGCCCCTGCCGGCCACGGTGAGCAGCATCCAGTTCATCGAGCAGCTCACGCTGTTGCTCGGCTACACGCCCACTGTGCTCTATGTAGGCGGCACGACGCAGCCTCAGAGCCTTCCCTATCTGAGCGAAGGCATGGCCTACTACCAGACCGCAGAGAACGGCAACTGGCTCGCACCGCTCTTTCTGGCTGAGCCCCAGAACACCGAGTACCAGCCGACGTGGCCCGTGACTCGCGCACAGGCGCTGGCGATGGCGGTGCTCGCACGCACGGACGCGACGAGCGACCTGACGACGGAGCTCGCGGCGGCGCTTTCCGCGAAGAAGACCCCGTTCCGTGACGATGCGGCGATTCCCGCGTATCTGCGCGGCTACGTGAACGAGGCGCTCCTGCTCGGCATCTCCCCCTGGCGCAACGGCAATCTCGCTCCGAATGCCGCTCTCACCCAGAGAGATTCCACGGCGCTGCTTGGCCTCGCGGCGCAGCGCGCCATGTCCATCTGGCAAGCCGGAGCCGCGAAGAGTGGTCTGCCGGCCTATATCGGCATCGAGTACGCACCGACGACGATCGCATTTGACGGCTCCCCCAGCGATCCGGAAGGCTCCGGCAGCGTGGCGTTCGGCGTCTTCGATGCCCGTGGCCAGGCGGTGCGGACAGGAACCGTGCAGGTCCAGGTCGCGAATCCGTCGATTATGAGCGTACTCGCCAACACGGGTTCCAAGATCGCAGGCACAACGCAGGTACCGGTCACGGGCCAGAACTTCACCCTCGTATCCGGCACCAGCCAGAAGAGCGGGACGACGACGGTGACGCTGCGCGACGGGGCGGCGACCACCTCCCTCAAGGTGACGGTCGTGCGCACGCCGCTCACGATCAGGCTCACACCGCAAACGACATCGCTCTACCCCGGCCAGAGCGTCAAGTTCCAAACCCAGGTGCAGGACGCCACGGGCACCCCCTTCAACGTCAAGCCAACCATCTCCGCTCAGACGGGTACCGTGGCCGCTGATGGCACCTACACGGCCGGCAGCACCTTGGGGCAGGATCTGGTCCAGGCGAGCTTGACCCTCAACGGACAGACCTATCAGGCGACGGCGCAGGTGATGACGTTGTCGCACGCGGCTAAGCTCCTTGTCACGCTCCAGGACGCCACGACGGGCGCTGCGCAGGTGACGGCGGGCGACCCGAGCAAGGGCGTCGTCGAGGTGGAGACGGCATCCGGTGCCCCCGTCACAACGTCGGATCCCGTCTTGCTGAGCCTGCCGGGCAGGACGGATCAGCCTATCCCGATCAAGGACGGCAAGGGCACCTTCGAATTCACGTCTACCGCAGCGGGCAAGGTCACGGCGACGGTCTACGACAGGGCAGCGGGCGCGCTCCATCACTTCCTGTCGAGAACGGCCAGCATCACGGTCGTCGGTGGGCCGGCCGTCTCATACTCCCTCTTCGACCAGAGCGGCCAGGCGATCACCCTGAACCACCCCGCGAACCTCGCAGCGGGCGTCGCCACAGCCCTGACCCTGGAGCCTATCGACGCCTACGGCAACCCAACGTCGGTGTCGTCGACGACCCCTGTCACGGTACAGCTGATGAGCTCCGACACCACCGGCGCCTTCATGACCTCCACGACCGGCACGCCGGCCTCAACCGTGACGCTGCAGTCGGGAAGCTCCAGCCTACCCCTCTGGTACGAGACGAACGCGACCGGGGTCCCGTCCGCTGTGTTGAGCGCCGCGATCGCACCGCAGCTTCTGGCACTGCCGGCTACCCTCTCGCTCTCCGCCGGGGCGGGAGGCATCACGGGCGGCAACTTCGAGGTCGTGGACGCGAACGGCCGCCCTGTGGCCAACGCGCCCGTCGTGATGTCACTTGGCAGCCTCCAGGGCAGCGACGAGGCGAACCCCGACGAGGGCGGTTCAGGCCTTGAGGCCTTGCCTGGCGAGCCGATGTCGGGCGTCACAGGGACCGACGGCACGGCCCATTTCACGCTGCAGACGCCGTCTGGCGCGGACGGCGACCAGGACTTCTCGCAGGACGTCGTCGCGACGATCCCCGGCGTTCCCGATGCGACGGCCACCTGCACCCTGACCTGGTGACCGCTGCCCGCAAGGTCGTGCAGGGCAGAAAGCGGAGGCAGACCACGGTCTACCTCCGCTTTGCCGCGCGCCCGGCATGGGAACGGGCGCCCCGCGGCGCAGCAGTGGGATGCCGACGAACTGAACACTGAGTCTACTCTTCCGGACGTCTTGAAGTTCAGCTTCTCCTTCAGTGACCGGAGGCTCGCAGCACGATCATTTCCACAATAGCTCGGCAACTTCCGCGCGTCTGAAGCCGGCTGACAGGCATCCGCCTGCCGCTCTCCCGGCGCCCCGACGCGAGCACTGGATAATGCTCGCACGTGTCGGGCCAACTTCGCGTCAACTGCGCGGACGGCCTGGAAGCCGAACCGCCGCAAGCCATGCGGCGGTTCGGCTTCTCACGCAAGGTCACGTCCGGACTCGAAATGGGAGCGTCTAGAGCGCCGGGGCCGCCCCCGCCGCCAGGGGATAGCAGTAGTGCAGCGACGGGAAGGACCGCCGGAGCGCGATGGCATCCTTGCGCACGGCCTCGGCGGGGCGGCGCCGGAGCACGACGTCGGCGATGAAGGCGGCGATCAGCTCCATCTCGGGCTCCTTCATGCCCCACCGCGTGACCTCCGTCGTGCCGATGCGGAGGCCCCCCGGACGGTCCCAGTCGGCGGACGTATCGGACGGCAGCAGGTTCTTGTTCACGATGATGTCGGCTCCCTCCAGGAGCCGCGCCACCTTGAGGCCGCCGCCATGCGCACGGACGTCCGCGATCGCCTGGTGCGTCCGCGTGAAGCCCTTGTGCGCCCCGAGCATGGTGATGCCGTGGGCCTCCAGAGCCGCGGCAAGCGCCTGGGCGTTGCGCACGATCTGCGCCATGTAGGCCTCGCCGAAGGCCAGGAATTCGGCCGCGGCCGCCGCGAGCGCCGCCACGCGGTTGACCTGGTGCGTCGCCGCGAGCGTCGGGAAGATGGCTGTCGTCAGCGGCTCTGTGAGAGAAGGATCGTTCCAGACGATGACGCCGCTCTGCGGTCCGCTGAACGTCTTGCCGGCGGAACCAGTCATCACGGCGGCGCCCTCCGCGAGCGGATCCTGGAACTGACCGCCGGCGATCAGGCCTAGTTGGTGCGCGCCATCGAAGAACACGCGCCCGCCCCATGGCCGGATGATCTCGACGATCTCCCGCACTGGAAGCGGGAAGAGCGTCATCGAGGCGCCAAGCGCCACGAGGGTTGGTCGCAGGCGCCGCGCGGAATCGGCAAACGCGTCGAGGTCGACCGTGAGTTCCGTGGCGTCCATCGGCACATCCTCGACGTGCAGCCCACGGACACCCGCGGGCCCGTCCGGCCGGTTGCTCGAGTGGCCGCCCATGGGCTGCGTAAGGCTCATCACCGTGTCCCCCGGGCGGGTCATGGCGGTGTAGACCGTGAGGTTCCCGATCATGCTGGCGACGAGGCGGTGATCGGCATAATCGGCGTGGAAGACTTCCTTGAGCAGCTCGACGCAGAGCGCCTCGATCTCGTCGATGTGGCGCGTGCCCGCGAACCAGCGCTGCTCCGGGCCGATGTGCCCCTCCGCGGCCCGCTGCCCCACCTCCGCCGAAAGGAGCGCCCGCACCGTCGGACTCATGGGTGCTTCCGGCGCCAGGAGGTTCAGGCATTCCGATCCGCGCCACGTGGCATTGCGGACGACCGCGCCCACCACCTCGTCCAGCATCTGCCGCGGCGAGGATGCGACCTCGATCCGCTCCCTTGCCCAGCGCAGACGCGTCGCGTCGTGCACCTCGATTCGCGTGGCCACGGGCGTCACACTCCTTGCAGAGACTTTGCGATCAGGCTGCCGAGACTTAGCCAGTTCTCCTCGACCATCCGGGCCACACCCTCCGGCCTCAGCCGCACCTCCTCGATGATGGCCGCATGTTGGGATACCGACGAACGCCCACCGAGGGAACTGAACTGGAGCCACTCGAGCCGGCGCACCTTGGGCATGAGGCCCTCGAGCACCTGCCAGAGCTCGGTGTTCTGCGCCCTCTGCACGAAGACGCCGTGAAACGCGTCGTCCGCCGCGATGGCGGCCTCTGCGTCCCCCGCCTCGAGGGCGGCCAGGAGCTCCTGGTTGGCCCGCACGAGTTCCGCCGTGTCCGCAGCCTCCCAGCTGGGCAAGGCGGAGCGCGCGGCCAGGGCATGCAGCGCGGCCACCACCGGGAACGCCTCCTGCGCCGTGCGCGCCTCGACGGGAGCCACCACCGTCTGCGACCGTGCCGCGGTCTGCACCAGTCCCTCGTCCTCCAATCGCTGCAGCGCCTCGCGCACCGGCGTGCGGCTCAGCCCCATCTGGGAAGCAATCTCCTGGTCGCGCAGGCGCGCGCCCGGCGGCAGCTCCCCGCGGACGATGGCATGCAGCAGGGCACGGTACGCCCGCTCCCGGAGCGACACCTGATCGATACGCGGTAGATCAGTCATGCATGCAATATATCACATGCGAATCCGCGGACAACAGGGAACCGTCCGAGGCGAGCGGGTCAATGGCGTCGCGCGGCCACGCGGGGGCGACAGGGTATCAGAGGGCCCGGGCCTGTTCTCCGCGGCATGTCCGCACGCGCCGGGCTAGCCTCCTGCCGGGTCCGGGACCGCCTGCACCACCTTCGCTACCACGCAGTGGTTTGTGCCCAATCTGCGACTGCGCGCAAAGCCGCGATGTTCGAACATGGCGATCGCTCCGTTGAACATGTACGGCAGGGACTTGGCGACGGGCTTGGCGAAACTGAGGTCGACGGTCTGCTCCTGCATGCGCTCGGTGACCCGCCTGTGAGGGCGGCCGAACTCCTCTCGGCGCTCGGAGGAGACGGCGACGCGGCTGCGCGCTGTCCACGGGGCACCGGGGAGCGTGTCCGCGCGCCTGTACGACCCAGGTCGGGGCCAGGGCGACGGCTCCAGTCCCCGGCAAGGCGAGGCGTGACCCCGGACCAGCTGGCGTCATCGCCTGCTACCAAACCCCATTGCGAGCGTCTTTAAGACCGTGCCACATTGCGAGGCGATCGGCTGTGACCCAAGAATTCGTGGAGTTCCTCGTCGAGGCCAAGCGCGGGACGTACGCGGCCCAAGGCGACGACGCATCCGTGCGTCCGGCACTGCCCGGCTCGAAGCAGCTCGAGTACCAACGAGGCCTGTACGTCTATAGGGACGTCTACTTCGGGATGCGGCGCTTCGTGGGGCAGGAGACCGTCTACCACGCGGGACGGCCGATGTGGTCCATGGCATACGCGGGTGGCCTCGACCGCTCGGACGCGGACAGCGAGGAAATCAAGGCGGTCTACGCCTTCCTGCGGGAGGCGATGCGCCTCGTGTCGGCGGAACGGCCCTATCGCGGACCGGCTTCGTATCGTGGGGCCCGCTACATGTACGCCTGCGTTTCCGTCGGAGACCTGGAGGCGTTTCGGGGCGCCGAAGAGATCCAGGACAACTCCGGCCTCGTCTACCGACTGCGCTTCGCCGGAGGACGCGTGGACGAGTAGCCTTTCCGACGGGGCGCCCGGCGAACGGAATCTTCATGGCACCGACATCCGCCGGGCTCTTGGCAAATCTCATGATGGACGAGGGCTCTGCGGTCGACCCAATGCCCTTCGCCCCCGAGCGTTTCGCCTAGGTTCCGGACGCAGCGGTTCTCTGTCCAGGATCAGGCCCTGAATCTTCATGCGCCTGCGGATGGCCGACCGAGTCACCAGTTGCGAGCCATTCGGGACGGCAGTCTTCACCTGGCCAATCCTGCTTCATCGCCCTCAACGCCAGGTGGATATCCCCTGGCCTATCCTGTTGCGCCGATGATGCCACAGCACCTCTCTGACGCAACATGACTAGCATGGCCACCAGAACCGGGCCCTGAAGACTTCTCTGCCTGGCACGGGACGCCGGGACCGTGATCCATCCCACCGTCACTTCGGCCACTTCGACGTGATCGCACGCCAGGTGGTGCCCCCGTTCGTCGTACGCCAGAGACTTTCACCGACGAGCACGTCGGCTACCTTCGCGTTCAGCCACTGGATCGTACGCCACTGGATCGACAGCTGGTAGTCACGCTCAGGTATGGACACCTGCACGGGGAGCCAATGCCGGCCGCCGTCACGCGTTACGTGGAGCGTCAGGCGCCCTCCCGCCGATCGAGTGGCGGCTAGACCCTCCCTCGTGTTGTAGAAGGCGATGGCGCTCACCGTCGCCGCAAGTCCCTGATTGCCGAAGGTGAGCAGCTGCCACGTGGCGCCGCCGTCAGCGGTGCGGTAGCCCTGCAGCAGTGGCGGGTGCGTATCGCCCTGCACCGGATAGTACGCGACCACCACGAGTGCGCCCTTAGCTCCGTTCCGCTGCAGCGATACCGCTGAGGGGTTGAAATATCGCTTCGCGGCAGCCGCAGGCAGGGTGAGCTCGTGCACCAGCAGCCACTGCTTGCCCGAATTCCGCAGCAGCTTGGCGTAAGACCCGGCGCATGACCCGTTGAGAAACCAAGGCGGCACCTTTGGCGCGACAGCCAGCGCGATCGGCCCGTCCTCGCCGAGGATCTCGCCAGCCACCTGCCAGGTGCGTCCCCCGTCAGCAGTGCGGTACGCCTGCCAGCCCTCCTGGCATGCGCCCGCGCCGATAGACATCAGAGCCATCCCGTCCGTCTCGTTCATGAAGGCGACATCGGCGCCGAAGAACGGATGCGGGCTCTACGTCGGCAGACCGCCCGGCACCGCCGCCCATTGCGCACCCGCGTCCAACGTCCGATAGAGTCGCGGTGCCGCTAACCCTTGGCCGTTTCGCGCGATGACAGCGTAACCGATCCGCAGTGTGACGAAGTCGACCGTCTCGACGTAGGTCCTCGGCTGCGGCGCCGCCGACGACGTCGCGGCCAACGGGAGAACCGCCAAGGCGGCGAGACAGGCGGGCAGCCAGCGGCGCTGGCGAAGTGAGCGCACAGGTATCCTCCTTCGCTCCTGCTGGGAATGCGACCGAACATGTTCGCACTCGGCTTCCTCACCCGCCATTCGGGTCCTGCACCCTCAGATGCTTCGCGACATCCTCGGGCCACGCTTCGCTACCATCGGGGGCATAGGGAAGTAATCTTGACTGTTGTTCTGTTATTTATCTATGATACCCAGGCAGGTATGTCGGTGGGATACATGCCAGGATGGGATCACAAGGGGGACTGCGGTGCAGATCCAGTGCCCGTGAGACGCGCCCTGACATCATGCAGGCGGAGCCGGTCCCGCAGAACTGCCGAGCTCGTCCGGCTCGGCGAGGGTCCGCCCGTCACCACGAAACCATACGCCCCAATCCGATGCTGCAGATGGTCGAGCGGGGCTTTTACGAATAGGGGGAGAAGGACAGTTGAGCGACCTTGCCATGTCCGCCGCCGACCTGCGCGAAGCGCAGGCAGCGGGCGCGCAGATTGTCGACGTTCGCGGGTCCGGTTCGTACGTCGGCGAACATGTCCCGGACTCGATCAACATCCCGTACATCCGGCACGGCTTCACGGAGCAGGCCGCCTTCTACCTGGAGCGTGACCGCTCGGTGGTACTCCTGGCGGACAGCATGCCGATCGCAGACGTCGCCGGGCAGGCTCTGCGCAACGCCGGCTTTTCGGTGCTGGGGGCACTCGAAGGAGGCATCTCCGCCTGGAAGCAGGCCGGAGGCGCGATAGCGGCGATCGGCGAGGTCACCGCCGCCGAACTCGAAGACCTCATCGAGCAGGGCGACGCGCCCCTGATCGTCGACGTTCGCGAGACCTGGGAGTTCAACGCGGGTCACATCGGTGGATCGAGGCACATGCCGATGTCTCAGTTCACGAGGACCTACCGGGAACTGCCGCAGGACGCATCGGTCGTCTTCGTCTGCGCGAGCGGCGCGCGAAGCGGCGAGGTGGTGCAGTTCCTCTACCGCCTCGGATACCGGAAGGTGTACAACCTCACGGGCGGCATGGCGGAATGGCTCGCAGGACGACGCCGGGCCTGACCGCACGGGGAATCAGGGATAGGCATGTGGTACCCTCGACATCGCTCGCGACCGGCCAGGGTCTCTGTCCGGCCGCAGTATGCTCGAGGTGCCTTGAGGATCTCAATGCAAGGTAGCGCCTGGAGTTGATGTCGTGTACGCGCTCTCGCTCGTGATGGCGGTCAAGTCCGTGATCTCCGGAGCACTCGTCGGATTCACGCTTGGCGTCATCGGCGGTGGCGGATCCATCCTGGCGGTGCCGCTGCTCGTCTACTTTGTCGGATACACGAGGCACCCGCACACCGCGATCGGCACCACCGCCGTCGCCGTAGCGGTCAATGCCCTGATCGCCGCCGTCCCGCACATCCGGGCGAAGACCGTGCAGTTCAGGGTGGGTGCCTACTTTGCCCTCGCGGGAATCCTGGGGGCGGCACTCGGCTCGAAGCTAGGGCTCATGGTGCAGGGACAGCATCTGCTCCTGCTCTTCGCTCTTCTCATGATCGTGATCAGCGTGCTCATGTGGCGGCGGGGGGATCGCCGCACCGAAGAGATCCAGTCAGGTGGCGTCGTCCGCTTCTCGCTCGCGCGCGTCGTCGGAACCGGTTTCGCTGTCGGCGCGGCCTCGGGGTTCTTCGGTATTGGCGGAGGGTTCCTGATCGTCCCGGGCCTCATCATGTCGGCGGGCCTCTCGATGATTGCCGCGGTCGGCACGTCGCTGCTTTCGGTGTTCGCCTTTGGTGCGACGACCGCCGTTCAGTACGCGCTGGCAGGGAAGATCGACTTCCCGGTCGCGCTCCTCTTCATCGTCGGCGGCCTCCTCGGCGGCGGACTCGGGGCCGCTGCAGGACGCAGGATCGGCAGCACTCGCCTCAACCGTGTCTTTGCCGTCGCCGTGGTCGTCATCGCCATCTACATGATCGTGCGACAGGTGTCTGCGTAGGCCCGAGTCATCACCCAAAGCCAGTCTCTCGGCGCGTGTGCCCAACGGCCACTGGTGCAGCCTTGCCCATCAGCTCAGAAGCGACGACAAGTTCGTGACCGCGTGACTCATCCAAACATGGCACCTACATAACGCCCTAACCCACGTTCCCTGTACGACAGGAGCGCCTCGAAAGGCGCTCCATCTGCGTTTGTGGTCTGCCGTCAAAGCCCTGGGCCCTCATGCTCCTTGAGTTCTTCGGTCGAGGTCGGCACAGATCGCCTTCAACACTCGCTCCGCTTCCTCGACTGTTCCGCACTATTCGCAAGCATTTCGCTGCCAGAGGGCAGTATGGGAGTGCTATCGAACTACGCGCACCAGAGATGAATAGGAGGGGCCACATGCTAAGGAGCTTGTGCGAGGAAGACTACCCAGAGATCATCCGAAAGCTCGACGACTGGTGGGGCGGGCGTCCCATGGCGGGCCTCCTTCCGCGCCTTTTCTTCCAGCACTTCGCAGATACGAGTTTCGCCATTGAGGAAGAAGGAAGGGTGCTTGCCTTCCTCGCCGGCTTCCTCTCGCAGTCGCGGCCAGGTGAGGCCTACATCCATTTCGTCGGAGTGGATCCCGCCTGCCGCGGTCGAGGTTTTGGGCGAGTGCTCTATGAGCACTTCTTTGCGGCTGCCAAAGAGCGCGGAGCCATAAGCGTGCACTGTATCACCTCGCCCGTGAACAGGGGCTCGATCGCGTTCCATCGCGCGATGGGCTTCAACCTTGCGCCGGGAGACGAGGAGATCGACGGATTGCCAGTGCACGCCGACTACGACGGGCACGAGGAATCCCGCGTCGTGTTCGTGAAGGAAATTGGCTGACCGACATTGCAACGCAATCTCCAGTACCAATATTGGCTCCGGGAAGGCGCAAGGGCCGCCGTCCGACCACAGGGGTGGCAGCATTTCGAAACGGCAGCAAATACGCCTCGCCAGGTTTGCGACCCGGCACCTGAGGGTACAAGCGGCCCGCGCCCCTAATGCGGCTGGCATAGCCCACGTCACTGCTGCTGATAGACGTGCTAACCCTATTTCCGGTTTCGCTTCGTTGGACTTCGGGCGCCGGGCGCTTCATTGCCCGAACTGTAGCAACTCTTCTCTCGTGGTGACTCGCCATGGTGACGCGAGCTCCAAAGCAGACCTTGTCCGCCGCCGTCACCTCGAAACCCCGCACCCGAAGCGGCCTCAAACGCAGGCTGCGAACGGATTCCCCTCCGCAGCCTCTTAATCACTAGTCAAGAGGTTGATCACATTCTCGTCATGAAGGCGCGGTTACGCCAAACCCATTTCCTGCAGGAACCTGGAAGGCGCCTTGTCCCAACCCCTGTATTTGTGGGCTCTGCTTAATACCAACCTCTCTTTTACGCGTGTAATGGCTACAAAGCAATTCCGACGTTCCTCTTCTAATTCTGAGCTGTGCGATCCCCGTCTCCTACTTTGATATGACGGTAATATATCTTCGGCAAGTCCAATAAGGTATACAAAATCAAATTCCTTGCCCTTGGCACTGTGGATTGTCATCAACGAGACCGTACCCGACTTTGGAGAAGGTTCCTTCGACCTCAAATCCATCTCTCGTAGAAACTCATCCAGTGATAACTGCCTTCCCCTGACCAACACGATATCCCGAGTCACCTCGTTCCAAGCCTCATAGTCCTCCGCAATATCTCTGTCACCTCCGTCATCAAGCTTCTCACGGACCCATGTCAGAAATTCACCAATTACCCCTTGTACTGCCGCCTCGCCATGAGTAAGAGGGCTCACCATCGCCACCAGGTTCTGCGTCAAGTTGGGCGAGAGAGATGCCCCCCCGACCGACTCCAGCCACGTCCTTAGATAACTCCTACCTGTGCTTTCGCTCTCAGCTAGAATCTGGTCAACTTCGACCTCCGTCTCCCCGAATCGGTTGAACGCCTGCACCAGCGCGGCAAGGTTTCGCTGGTCCAGGGGACGCACACACTGCTTTAATACAGCTACAAACCACCTAAACTCCGCTGAAAGGAACGTGTCCCTTCGTTGCGTCAACGCGGCAGGAACTCCGAGATCCATCAACTCCGAAACCACACCAGAGAGCAGGCTCCTATTCCGAGCTAGAACCACCGTGCGGTCCCAGCTCTCTCGCCCGCTTCTTTCGATCTCGTTTGCAATTCCACGAGCCTCAGCTCGGTCGTCAGTGAATTCCCGCACCTCAATCTGGTGTTCACGCGGGTATGCGACAGCCGTCTTCCCAGGTACGGCAGGTGCTTTTCCCGCAGAGCGCTGAGTGTTAAACACTACGAGTCGATTAGCGGCATCTACAATGGCGGGCGGACACCTAAAGTTTGTTGGCAACTGGAGCACTTCACTGTCGAAATGCTCCACAAAACTCTTTAAGTGCGCAAAGCTTGCACCGTTCCATGCATAAATGAGTTGATCATCATCCGCCACCGCCATAACATCATGAAATTGTCCATCACTGAGTGCAAGAAGGAGTTCGTACTGTGCGTTCGTCGTATCCTGAAACTCGTCCATCATCCAATATCGGTACACCTTGGCGTATGAGCGTGCTATTGCCGGATACTTCTTGAGAAGTGCATATGCTTCAAAGATCAGAGACGTAAAGTCTAGAGCACCGAGGTTCCGCATTTCTCTCTCGTACAGTTGATACGCAACGGCTATCGTCTGCCCACTACTCAGATGCCCCAATGCGACAGACGCCTCCGCAGCTGGCACTAAGTCGGACTTAAGCCTGTCAAACACAGGTAAATACGCTGCAACATCCTCGGGGAACTCTTCGATGCCACCGTAACTCCTTATGGCGTCCCGTAGGATTGCAGCTCGATCCTCGGGCGAAGAGTATATTACGAAGTCAGGCCTAATCCCCACATGCACACCGTGCTGTCGTAATATCTGGGCGCAGAAACTGTGGAAAGTCCCAATTTCAACGCGTTCATCATCACTGCCCGTAAGCTTTTGAACGCGAGCCTTCATCTCGTCAGCGGCTTTATTGGTAAAAGTTAGGGCTAGCATTCGGAATCGTCCATCTTGAGTCTCGTCCAAAATACGTGCCATCCGGCAAGTAATCACCTGGGTCTTGCCCGAACCTGGGCCGGCCAAGACCATAAGAGAACCCCGATCCCAGTTAACTGCCCGCCGTTGGATGGGCGATAGTTTAGCCAGCGCCTCAGCAAGGTCCTGTTCCACTTACTCCAACCCCTTCAACCGTTCAACGGTGTCGCAAAAAGCCTTGGGCATCCGATGAGCCAACTCTACGTCCTCGCGTAAGCGCAGACCAAGCACAGCGGCGTATCCTGCTTTGTTGCCTTCCAAGCG
>JAJYNV010000046.1 GCA_021786135.1 Bacillota bacterium | reverse complement strand
CGTCTGCTCGTCGAGACCGACAGCCCCTATCTCGCGCCGCAGGGGCATCGCGGCCGGCGCAACGAGCCCGCGTACGTGGTCGAAACGCTCGCCACACTAGCGGTGGCCAAGGGCGTCCCGGTCGACGATCTCGCGCTCGCCACGAGCCGCAACGCCTGCGACATTTTCCGCCCACTCGGCTCAGGCGCCTGAGCGCGAAGTAAAATTCTCATCATTTCCGTGTTTGAAGCAAGAGGAGGCGGGTGATAGAATACGGCAGTCCTACAACTTCTGCCGAATGGAAGGTTGTAGGAAGAAGGAGGTCCGTCTTGCCAACGCTTCGGCAGGTGGGATGGCGCAGCATCGCGCTGATATCGGGCGCTCTGCTCGTCCTGCTTGCGGGTTACGCCGCAGGGGCTACCACCCTGCGCAGCGCCCATGTCATCCGGGCTGCTGCGAAGGCGCACAAGACACTCGCCAAAAAGCCGCTCCCATTGCCCACGTACGGCGCCACACTCGACAGCGCCGATCCCGCACCCGGTTACCAGGATGCTCTCTGGAGCGGCAACGCGCAGGGCACGGCCACGATCGTGGCGGCGCGGGTGAGCGACGTATCGGTTCCAGTCTCCTACGGCGTGCGCACCGTCTATGACCCGACCCTGGCGCTCGGACGCGAATTCATCGCCGCTCCGGGCAAGCCCGGCGTGGCGGTGGAGACCGTCCGGCGGATCTACCAGGGCACGCGCGTCGTATCCGTCGCGATCGTCGACGAGAAGATCGTGCGGCCCGCGCGTGCGGAACTCGTGCACATCGGCGCGAAGCTGCCCGAGGTCTCGCGCGGCAGCTTCACAGGACGCGTGGCGGCAACCCTGGACATGGTAGCTACCGCCTACTGGGCGGACCCCAGCTGGTCGAACGGCAGAACGGCCACGGGTGTCCCCGCGCGCTACGGCGTGGCGGCGGTGGATCCGAGCGTGATTCCGCTCGGCACCAGCCTCTACATCCCCGGCTACGGCTACGCGCTGGCCGCCGATACAGGCGGAGCGATCGTCGGCAACCGCATCGACCTCTGCTTCGACACCGGGCAGCAGGCTCTCGACTACGGCCGGCAGAGCGTCACCGTCTACGAGCTCTCCGCCAACTGAGGCAGATCCAGAGCGGCGCCCCGCCCAAGGGGCGCCGCTTCGCGCGTCCTGAGTGACGGCATGCTACAATAACGGAAATGGAGCCGAAACTTACCTCACCGAGCGTGGTCCGGGAGTTGCTCGCCGGGCTTGGCGCCCAACCTCTGAAGCGCCTCGGGCAGAATTTCCTCGTCGACTACAATCTACGCGAGCGCATCGTCGCCGGGCTCGAGATCGTGCCCGGGGATCGCGTCGTGGAGATCGGTCCGGGACTGGGGGCCATCACACAGGGCCTGATCGAGCGCGGGGGCGACGTGCACGCGATCGAGATCGACCGCGCGCTCGCAGCGCACCTGCGTGCGTTTTTCGGCCCGCGGCTGCACCTCTGCGAGGCGGACGCGCTCACTGTGGACATCGGATCCCTCCTTGGACCGTCCGGGAAGCTTGTCGGCAACCTGCCCTACTACATCTCGACGGCACTCGTCGCGGCCGTGCTCGCCGCCCGGCCGGCCTTGGCGGTACTCATGCTGCAGAGCGAGGTGGCCGATCGCCTCAAGGCGCCGCCCGGATCATCCGAGCGCGGAGCGCTCACCCTACTGAGGGAATATGCGGCCGATGTCGAACCATGGGCCAGGGCCAATCCGGCCCAGTTCTACCCGCCGCCGAAGGTCTCGTCGCAGGTCATACGCCTCGTGCCCCATGTGCCTCCCGTCGCGTTGGCCTGGTCAGCGTTGCGCCCTGTGGTGGCTGTCGCCTTCCGCTACCGGCGCAAGACGCTCGCACGGGCCCTGCGCGAGGGATTCGGGCTCGCGCCAGCCGAGGCGGCAGCTGCGCTCGAGAAGGCCAGCATCGACCCGCAGCGGCGTGGCGAGACACTGACCCTGATTGAATTCGGTCGCCTCGCCGCAGGCCTGGGCGAGCGCACGGAGGCGCTGGCCGGCGATCTCGGCGATGCGCCGATCTGAGTGTGGTGGAGGGATAGGGTAATGCTCTATCACAGCCCGAGCCGCGGCGTGATGGACCTGGAGCAGGTCTTCCAGGATATCGTCACCTTCATCCGCGGGGAGCCGCAGGCACAGCATAAGCTGATCATCGGCACCGACTCCCAGGCACGGGACGAGGTCACCTTCGTCACGGCCATCGTCATCCATCGCCTGGGCAAGGGTGCGCGCTACTACTACCATCGCGAGGTGCGCCGGCGTCTGCCCAGCCTGCGCCAGCGGATCCTGCTCGAGACGTCGCTCAGCCTGGGCGTCGCCAGCCGCCTCACGGAGATGCTGTCGCGCCGAGGCTACCAGAGCTTCGATATCGAGATCCACCTCGACATCGGCCAGAACGGGGATACGCGCGATCTCATTCGCGAGATCGTGGGCATGGTCTCCGGCAGCGGCTTCGACGCCAAGATCAAGCCCGATTCGTTCGGGGCCTCGACCGTCGCGGACAAGTACACGAAGTGAGCGCTCCGGGCGATCACGGCTGGCCGGGCTCGACGTGCGCGGAAAACAACTGGAGCGGACAGGCGCCCACACCTCGGGGCCCTTTTGGATGATCCGACGCGCGAACGCTTGGCGACACAATGCCGCTTGACACCGTTTCAAAGGCTTTGATACAATGCTTCGATCTTGACCCCGTGCTTTCTTTCTGGTAGTATGAGAGCGTACCGCTCCGTTCAGGAAGGAAGTGGGGCGTTTGGCGGCTAAGCGCGTCTTGTCGGATATCAAGCGCGACTTGGACGGCATGATCGGCGAAAGGATTCGCCTCAAGGCGAACCGCGGACGCCGTAAGGTGGACGAGCGGGAAGGCGTCCTGGAGCGGACTTATCCGTACATCTTCGTGGTGAAGATCGACGATGAGCCCTCTGGCGCGAGGCGCGTGTCGTTCAGCTATGCCGATATTCTTACCGAGACGGTGGAACTCGAAGTGGCGTCGGACGGCGTCTTTCATAGGGTCAACGTAAATTAGAAGAGATATGGCCAGGGAGGCACCTCACGGTGCCTCCCTTTTTGATTGCCCACGATGACCCAACTCCTCGCCGTCGAGATAGTCCACCTCGCCCATGTCGAATGCCTGGCCCATGCGGCTGCTATCGAGCGCGTTGTTCGCGATGACATGGTAGAGAAGCTCCTGGTCGCCAGGGATTCTCGAGCCTGTGGACCCAGCCTGGAGGTTCCAGGATGTGATCGCCCATCGCTCGATAGCATGACGCAGTAGTTCCGTGCGACGCTGTGAGGGCGTGGCGCGGACAGAGCCGCCTGCTCGGTGGAATCCGCGCGAGGCGCCGACCTGGCCCAGGCCTCGAGCGCCGCAGTGCAGGCAGCGACATTGTGTGCTTGTCCGCTTCGTGGCGGCACTACGGTCACCGGTGCAGGTCCCAGGCCGCATCGGCTTCGGCCGGCGGATGACAGGTTGCCTCGCTACATCATCGCTTCCCGTTGCCGGAGTGCACGCACTCCCCGGCGCCCGCGCCTCGCAGGAGCACGGCACGCCGGTGCAGAAGCGTGCGGCACCGACGAGCAAAGCGGAGGGATGGGCCTGAAGGCAGAGGCGGTCGTCTTCGATCTCTTCGGGACTCTGGTGCCAAGCTTCTCGAAAGGCGGCTACGAGCCTTGCCTGAGAGGCATGGCCAGAGACCTCGATGTGCCGCTCGAGCCCTTTCGCAGGGCCTGGAACGGGCAACTCTGGCAAGACCGCGTAATGGGACAGTTCACCGATGCGCAGGAGAGCATCGCCCGGGCCTGCCAGATCATCGGCGCCCACCCGCCACGCGACCAGGTGGAGGCGGCTCTCGCCCGCCGGCTCGACTACGAGCGCTCCCTCCTCGTCCCCTACGACGAGGTCCTGCCGACGTTCATGGCGCTGCGCCGCGGCGGAATGCGCATCGGCCTGATCAGCAACTGCGCTATGGAGCTTGTGCCGCTCTGGGACGATACGGAGCTTTCACGCCACATTGACGTCGCCATCCTGTCGGCGGCGGTTCACATGGCAAAGCCGGACCCTCGCATCTACGAACTCGCGTGCCGTCGGCTCGAGGCGGAGCCGGGGCGCTGCCTATACGTCGGCGACGGGAGCGACGACGAACTACCCGGCGCCGCTGCCGTCGGCATGCACGCCGTGCTCGTCGCGCCGAAGAGCGGCGCCGCGGCGCGCAAACACGACGCCGCGGCCCGATGGGACGGGCCCAGGATCAAGAGCATCGCCGATGTGCCTGCCGTTCTTGGCTAGGCCGTTCGGGCCGCGCGCGTCCTCCATCGCCGACTCTCTATAGCGGCGGGAGGCGGAGGAGCTCCGCGAGCGCCTGGATGCGCCCTGTCGCGAGTTCTGGGTAGGCGTCCCAGGGGTCGTAGAGGAGGGCCGCCATGCCGGCGGACTGGGCGCCCTTCACGTCGACTTGGAGAAGGTCGCCCACGTACCACGCCTCGGCGGCGTCCACCTCGAGCAGGTCGAGCGCGATGCGGAAGATGCGCGGGTCCGGCTTTTCGACACCGACGAGATAGGAGTCGACCACGACCCGCAGCGGTGCGCGCAGGCCGGCGGCGGTGAGCTGCTGTTCGACGCGGCCGTCGGAATTCGAGACGACGCCGAGCATGATGCCGCGCGCCGCAAGTTCCTCGAGGACGGCGGCGGCTTCCGGCGCGGGGATCCGCCAGAGGCCGCGCGGATCGCGCAGGTGCTCGCGCTCCGCGGCCGCGGCGAACTGTGCGGCGGCATCCCTGGCGAGCCCGATCGCTTCGCCGATCGCGCCGAAGTAGCCAGGGAAGAACGCGGTGGGCCGATCGTCGATCAGGGGCGCAGGCCAGCCTCGGCGGCCGACGCCCGCGGCGGCGACGCCGACACCCTCTTCGCGGATGGTGCAGCCGAGGCCTTGTGCTGCCGCGGCGAGCCAGGCGTAGTCGAGGTGCAGAAGCGTGTTGCCCGCATCCAGCAGGATGGCTTTCGTCGTGGCAGCCTCCCCTCTTGCAGCAAGGCGTGCAAAGATGCACCTCTCCTTCTCCGCGGGTTCCGGGACAATCCTGCTGGCGACGGTCCCTCGCATGCCGCGCGGCGCGTAAGGGTAGCCTCCCCCTGAGGCGGACCGGCTGCAAGTGCAACGCCAGTGGCAGCGGAGGGGGTGGTGCGACGCCCAGGGGAGCGCTTCTCTTGATCGGCGGACACGAGGAACCGCGCGGGGAGATCCTTGCGCGCTTCGGCGACATGGTGCAAAAAGGGCAGGCGATCGCGCTGCTCACGCTCGCGACGGAGGAGCCGCAGGCGGCCTTTCAGCGCTATCGCGAGAACTTTCGGCACCTTGGCGTCCCGGTGGTGCGTCATATCGACGCCCGCACGCGGGAGGACTGCTCGGACGAGCAGGGGGTCCGCATACTCGAAGAAGCGGGCGGCATCTTCTTCACAGGCGGCGACCAGCTGCGCATCACGAGCGTCCTCGGCGGCACGCCGTACGAGGATGCCCTGCGGCGGGCGCATCTGAGAGGGGCGGCGATCGGCGGCACCTCCGCCGGCGCATCCGCCATGAGCGCGACGATGCTGGTGGGCGGCGCCGACGAGGAGTCCGCACGGCGCGGCACGGTGCGGATGTGCCCCGGCCTCGGCCTCTTGCGCGACGCCGTCGTCGACCAGCACTTCGCGCAACGCGGGCGCATCAATCGCCTGCTCGCCGCGCTGGCGCAGAATCCCGGCACGCTCGGCATCGGCATCGACGAGGACACCGCCGTGCTCGTGCGCCCGGACGAGGAGATGGAGATCCTGGGCAGTGGTACGGTCACGGTGCTCGACGCGCGCGGGGCCTATGTCGGGGACGCATCGGAGGCGGCCGTCGACGTGCCGCTGCGGCTGGGACCGGTGGCGCTCTGGGCGCTGCCGCAAGGCTCGCGCTTCGATCTTGGCCGCCGCATGGCGACGCATAATGACGCCTTCCCTGGGCAACATAGCGAAGTGCCTGCATCGCGTTGAGGAGGAGCCCTCTTTGCAGATCCTCGCCTGGCGGTATTTTGAGGGGCCAAACCCGCACTGCCACAGGCCCATGCTGGAACTGGAACTGGAACTCGGACAACTGGCCGAACGTACGACGGCGGAGTTTCCCGGCTTCACGGACACCCTGTTGGGGGACGTTCCCGGACTCCATGACCACCACTGCAGCCTCGGCTATGCCGGCGGATTCGTGTTGCGGCTGCGCGAGGGAACGAGACTTGGTCATGTGCTCGAGCACGTGGCGCTAGAGCTTCTGCACGGCTGCGGCGCTGAAGGCGTCTACGGCAAGACGCGCCAGATCGGTCGCACGAGCCGCTACCGCATCGCCTTCGAGGCGCCTGAGACCGAGGTGGGGCGCGCGGCCGCGGAACTCGCCTGCCGCTACCTCGGGGCGCTCCTCGCGTCGGAACCCTTCGCGCTCGAGCGCGAGCACATCGGGCTGAGGGAGCTCTATGGCCGCCGCTGCCTTGGTCCGAGCACGGCGGCGATCGTGCAGGCGGCCCAGCGCCGGGATATCCCGGTTCGCCGCGTCGGCGCGACGAGCATTCTGGAACTCGGACACGGACGCTACATGCACCGCGTGCAGGCGACGCTCACCGATCGCACATCGGCCGTCGCCGTCGACCTCGCGGCTGATAAGCAGCGCTGCAAGGAGATCCTCGCGGCGCAGGGCATTCCTGTGCCCGCGGGTTACCTGGTGGAGGACGCGGACGGGGCGATCGCCGCCCAGGCGGCGCTTGGTTGCCAGGTTGCGGTGAAGCCGCTGGCGGGCTGCCAGGGGCGGGGCGTCACGCTTGGCCTCACAGAACCCGGGGAGATCCGCGCGGCCGTCGACGTGGCGCGCGCTGTCATGCCCGAGTTGCTCGTCGAGGAGCAGGTGGAGGGGCGGCACTACCGCCTCCTCGTCGTGGACGGCCACCTGGTCGCCGCGGCGCAGCGCCTGCAGGCGCAGGTCACGGGGGATGGCCGCAGCAGCGTCGGGGAGCTCGTGGCGCAGCTGAACCGCGATCCCCGTCGCGGCACGGGCCACGAGAAGCCGCTTACTCAGGTGCCGCTCGACGCGATCGCGCTCCGCTGCCTCGGTCGACAGGGGCTGACGCCGGCCGACGTGCCGCCGGTCGGGCGGACGGTCCTCCTGCGCGAGGCGGCCAATCTCTCCACCGGCGGCAGTTCTGTCGACGTCACGGACGACGTGGCGGCGCCGCACCGCGCCCTGGCCGAGCGCGCCGCCCTGGCCGTCGGCCTCGACGTCGCGGGGGTCGACATGGTCGTGCCCGACATCGCGGACCCCGAGAGCCCTGCCTGGGTGCTCGAGGTGAACGCCGCGCCTGGCATCCGCATGCATCACCATCCGACGCTCGGCGAGCCGCGCGATGCGGCCGACGCGATCGTCCAGTCGCTCTACCCACCCGGCAGCTTCGCGCGCGTGCCTCTCGTGGCGGTCACGGGCTCGAACGGCAAGACGACCACGGTGCGCCTCGTGCGGCAGATGCTCGAAGGTGCGGGGCTCACCGTCGGCTACACCTGCACCGACGGGCACGGCGTCGGCAGGGACTCCCTCGGCCGTGGCGACGACGCGGGCCCCAGATCGGCGCGGGCTGTTCTGCGCGACCGGCGCGTCGAGGCGGCGGTGCTGGAGGTGGCGCGCGGCGGCATCGCGCGCGGCGGTCTCGGCTACGACCGTGCGGATGTCGGCTGCATCCTCAATGTGACCGGCGACCACCTGGGCCAGGACGGCGTCGAGACGATCGAGCAGCTCCAACTGCTGAAGGCGCTGGTGATCGAGGCTGTGCGGCCGGGCGGGCGGGTCGTGCTCAACGCCGAGGACCCAGGCACGCCTCGCCTGCAGCAGCGCGCGGCGGCACCCGTGATCCTGTTTGCCGCCCGTCCGGACGGCGTCGTGCTGCGCCGGCATGTGGCCGCGGGCGGAGAGGCGGTCGTGGCGGCGGAAGGACAGCTTGCCGTGGTGCGCGGCGGCAGGGCCGAAGCCATCCTGCCGCTCGCAGACATCGCCGTCGCGGCGGGTGGAACGTGGCAGCCGATGCTCGAGAACGCCCTGGCCGCCGCAGCCTGCGCCGTGGGCCTGGGCCTGCCGCCCGCCGCGATCGCCGAGACCCTCATCAGCTTCCGCAGCGATCCAGGGCAGAACCCCGGCCGTCTCAACGTGCATGAGGTGGGTGAGGTGCGGGTCGTTGTGGACTACGGCCACAACACCGCGGCGCTCGCCGCGGTGGCACCGGGCCTGCGAGCGATGACGGGCGGACGCCTCCTGGGCGTCATCGGGCTGCCGGGCGATCGTCGCGACGAGGACGCCTTCGCCTTGGGGCGCACCGCCGCGGCTGCGTTCGACGTGGTGTACTGCAAGGAGGATCTCGACCGCAGGGGGCGCGCCCAGGGGGAGATGGCGCAGCGCGTCGCGCAAGGCGTGCGCCTCGGCGGCAAGAGGCCGCGTCTTGTCCTCTCGGAGCGCGAGGCGCTCCGGGACGCGCTGCGCGAGGCGGCGCCGGGTGACGTGGTGACCGTCTTCTACGAAAAGATCGGGCCCATCCTGGACGAGATCGCGCAGTGGCAGTCGAGGTCCGCGCCTCAAGGCAAGTCGGTCGCCTCGCTTGCGCGGCGAGGAGGGGCGGGCTAACCTCAGGGCGGGGGTGTGCCTGTGCGCTACTTCGCGCCGGCAAAACTCAACTTGAGCCTGGACCTCGGTCCCGCGCGCGCCGACGGGTACCATGAGATCCGCTCGGTGATGCAGGCGGTCTCCTTGGGAGACCGCCTTGACGTCGTGCAGGCGCCGCGCTTTCGCCTCGAAAATCCCGCGGTGGGCCCAGGCGACCTCATCGCCCGCGCCGCGCAGGTGTTCGAGGATGCGACAGGCGTGCACGCTGCGGCGGCGATCGCGGTCCAAAAGCGCATTCCGATCGGAGCGGGCCTGGGTGGCGGCTCGAGCGACGCCGCCTGTGCCCTGCGGGCCTTGAGGGACCTTCTGCTGCCGGAGCTCCCTCGAGAGCAGCTGGTCGCCATGGCCGTGGGGATCGGGAGCGACGTCCCCTTTTTCCTCGGACAGACGCCGCGCGCCCTGGCCGTTGGACGTGGCGAGATCCTCGCGCCGCTCCAGCCGAGCGAACCGAAATTCGTCGTCATCGCGTGGCCGGGCGTCGGCCTGTCGACGGCGGACGTCTACCGGGCAAGCAGCCCAGGAAGAGGCGATGCGACCGACAGGGTGCTGGCCGGAGCGCCGCAGGCCGCGAACGATCTCGCACCGGCGGCCCTCGCGCTCTGCCCCGAACTCGGGGAGCTCGTGCGAGGGGCAGGGGAGCGCAGCGTCCACCTGCAGGTGACGGGCAGCGGCAGCGCCGCCTACGCACTTTTTTCCGACCCCCAGCCGGCGGCGGCGGCGCTGCGGGAGCTGAGGCCCCTGGCGCCGAGGGCGATCCTCTGCCAGACACTTGCGGCCTGGCCCTGGCAGACCTCGTCGGACTGACGCGCCCCGTCAGGGCGCCAGGATTTGGCCAGGCGGCGGCGAAGGACGCCGAGAGGATATTGCACCGGCCCGTTGGCCGTGTCGGTCTGGAGAGATTGGCTGGGACCCCATCCGGGAGGAATGTCTAAGTGGTCGATGTCGTTGTCCTGGCTGGTCGACGCAACGAAGGCGAACTCCGGTCCGTCTCGGATGCGCCGTGGGAGGCGCTCGTACCGATCGCCGGCAAGCCGATGGCGGCGTGGGTGATCGAGGCGCTCAAGGCGTCGGGCGTTGCCGAGCGCATCGTCGTCGTCGGACCAGAGGAGCTGGGAACCTATCTGAGGCCAGGCGACGCCGTCATGCCACCTTCCGACAACCTGATCGAGAACGTGCGGCGTGGTGCACACGCGATGAACCTTGAGCGGCCGCTTCTCGTGTCGACGTCCGACATCCCCATGCTGACGCCGGCATCGGTGGCCGCCTTCGTCAGCGCCGCCGGAGAGAAGCCGGCCGAATTCCATTACCCAGTCGTCCGGCGGGAGGACGTCGAGCGCCGCTTCCCAGGCAACAAGCGCACCTACGTGCGGCTCATGGACGGAACGTTCACGGGCGGCAACATCGTGCTGCTGGATCCCAAAGCCGCGCCCCGCGCGATCGGCGTCGCCGAGGATCTTGTCGCGCTAAGAAAGAAGCCGTGGCGCTTGGCACTTAAAGTTGGCATGGCATTCATGGTACGATTGCTCCTTGGGCGGGTCAGCGTCGCGGATGCCGAGGAGCGTTTCTCCCGGCTTCTGGGCGTGGTGTCCCGCGCTGTGCCGTTGCCATATGCGGAGATCGGAGTCGATGTCGACCATCCCGGTGACATTCCGTTCTGCGAGAAAGAACTGGGCGGTACGGAAACGGGGGCACAGGGTGGCTAGGGAAGCGCGTTACGCAAGACTCAGACGCATCATCGAACTGACCCGGCGCATTGCCACGGCGCCGGGGCGTCTCTATTCCCTGGCGGAACTTTCTGCTGCGACAGGTGCCGCGCGTTCCACACTCTCCGAAGACATCACCCTCATCGACGATGTGCTGCAGGAGAAGGGCCTGGGCGTCGTGGAGACGGTCACGGGCGCGGCTGGTGGTGTGCGCTTCCGCGCGGGCTTTTCCGCGCCGCACGCGGAAGACCTGGCACAGGCCCTCGCCGTGGAGCTCTCGGATCCGGACAGGATCATTCCGGGCGGCTTCCTCTACATGACGGACGTCATCTTCTCGCCCCACTGGTCCGAACGCATCGGCACGCTCTTCGCCGGCCGCTTCCAGTCCGAGGCGGCGGACATGGTCCTGACCATGGAGACCAAGGGCATCCCCCTCGCCCTGATGACGGCCCGCTCGCTCGGGGTGCCGCTAGCGGTCGCCCGGCGCGAGAGCCGCGTCACCGAGGGCCCCGCCATCGGACTCAACTACGTGTCCTCCTCCGGCCGCATCGGCACCATGTCGCTGCCCAGGCGGGCCTTGCCGGCCGGCAGCCGGGTGCTTGTGGTGGACGACTTCCTCAAGGGCGGCAGCACCGTGCGCGGCCTGGTGGAGCTTTGCCAGGAACTTGGCGCTGCCTGCGTCGGCATCGCGTCGCTCTGCGAGACGCCATCCGAGGACAAGTACCTGCCAGCGCCACAGTTCAGCGTTCTGCGGCTCGACGCGGTGGACGAGCACCTGAGACGGGTGCAGCTCGGTCCGTCGGAGTCCTTCCAGCACTATCTCGAGGAGGCTCGCAACCATGCCTGAGGGGATCCGACCTGTCGTCCTGGCAGCCGGGAAAGGCACCCGGATGCGCTCCGAGCTGCCGAAGGCCCTCCATCGTCTCGCCGGCCGGCCGATGCTCGGCCACGTGCTCGCGGCCCTCGACGCGGCAGGGCTCGAGAAGCCGCTCTGCGTCGTAGGCTACGGCGGCGAGCTCGTGGAGGAGTATGTCGGCGCCCGCGCCGACGTCGTCTGGCAGAAGGAGCAGCTCGGCACCGGCGACGCGGTGCGCAAGGCGCTCGAGGTCATCGGCGACACCGCATGGATCCTCGTCGTGAATGGCGACCTGCCGCTCCTCACGGGCGAGACGCTCAAGGCGCTCGTCGAGGCGCGCGGACCGCAGGGGAGCCTGCTCGCCGCCGAGGTGGAGGACCCCAGCGGCTACGGCCGGATCGAGCGGACGGGCGAAGGCGGTCTTCGCCGCATCATCGAGGATAGAGACTGCAACGAGGACGAGCGGGCCATCCGGGAGGTCAACGTCGGGGCATACCTGCTGCCGCTTCAGCCCCTGCGCGAGGCGATCGCCCGCGTAGGCACCCAAAACGCCCAGGGCGAGATCTACTTCGTCGATGCCGTCACGGACCTCGCGGCACAGGGCCGGCTCGCGGTCGTGACGGCAGCGGCGGCGGAGTCGGCGCAGGTGAACGACCGCCGCGAGCTCGCGCTGGCGGAGGCGGCTCTTCGCCGCCGCCAGGTGGAGCGCCTGATGCGGGACGGGGTCACCGTGCTCGACCCTGATACGACCTATGTCGACGCGACGGTCGAAGTGGGGCGAGACACCGTTCTCCATCCCTTCACGTTCCTCGAGGGAGAGACCAGAATAGGCGAAGGCTGCGAGATCGGGCCCCAGACGAGGCTCCTCGATTCCGTGCTCGGCGACGCCTGCAAGGTCACCTTCTCCGTGCTGGAGGAGACAGAGCTGGGCGATGGTACGTCCTGCGGGCCCTTCACACATCTCAGACCGGGAACCAGGACAGGCAAGCAGGTGTCGATCGGGAATTTTGTCGAAATGAAAGGTGTCGAGGTCGGTGACCAGACGAAGGTCCGCCACCACAGCTACCTCGGCAACGCGGCCATCGGTCGACGTGTGAACATTGGCGCCGGAACGGTGATCGTCAACTACGACGGCCGCCGCAAGCACTTCACGCGCATCGCCGACGGCGCGTTCATCGGCTGCAACGCGAACCTCGTATCCCCTGTGGAGATCGGTCGCGAAGGCTATGTCGCCGCCGGTTCGACCATCACTCAGAACGTGCCGGACGAAGCCCTTGCCGTTGCGCGAGAACGCCAACGCAACATCGAAGGCTGGGTCGCCCGGCGTCGATCGCGGGAGGAGTAGCGCAGTGGGATACCGGGACGGTGAACTGAAGATC
>JAJYNV010000129.1 GCA_021786135.1 Bacillota bacterium | reverse complement strand
GCCGACGGCGCCGGGTGTCTTCGGTGAGGCAGCCTCAGGCGGCCTTCGCCTGCGCGGAGGGCTTCGCCATCAGGTAGTAGACGACCGCCGTCACGATGAAGCTCACGAAGTAGGTGATGTCGCCGAACTGCGGGTAGTGGGTCGGGAACCAGCCGACGTAGAGCGGGTACTGGTTCATGAACGGCACCGACACCACGATGCCGATCAGGAACGCCCAGATGCCTGCGGCGAACGGCTTCTTGCGGTTGTAGAACTCGCCGGTCTCGTAGCTGCCGCGCGCCTTGAAGAGGTAGTCCACGACGACCACCGCAAGCCACGGCGCGACCCAGTAGCCGAGGAGGAAGAGGAAGCTCTGGTAGTGCGCCCAGTAGCCGTGCTGACCGCCGTACCAGCTGACGATCGTGCCGAGGACGCCGACGACGACCGCGCCGAGCCAGCGGTGCATCGGGATGTCGATGACGAGGGAGGAGAGCGCGCCGGAGTAGATGTTGAGGACGTTGGCGGTGATCGTCCCGAGCACGACGGCGATCATCGTCACGACGCCGAGGGAGTGCGGCAGGAGATTCGTCACGAGGTCGGTCGGCACCGCGATGCCCTTCAGGGTGGCCAGAGCCGCGCCGAGGATCTCGAGCCAGAACGCCGAGATCAGAAGCGACCAGAACGCGTTGCCGAACACCGCCCGCAGCGACGTCTTCTCGGGCAGGTAGCGCGTGTAGTCGGAGGCGAAGGCCAGCCAGCCGAGGCAGTAGGAGAACGTGATCGCGAGGGTGAGCATGAAGGCGCCGGAGGGGCCGCCGACGTAGTCCGCGAGCTTGAGGTTGGTGGGCGCGCCCAGGTGGCCGTGCGCGAAGCCGTAGAACGACACGATCAGGAAGACGGCCGTGAGCACGATCGCGAGGTAGCGCTCGAGGGTGTGAATCAGGTTGTAGCCGTAGACGGCGATGATGACCTGGATGACGACCATGATGGCGAGTCCGAGGGCGAACGTCATCCCAAAGAGCCACTGCAGGGCGAAGACGCCGAGCACGGTGTTGACCGCGAACCAGGAGAAGCCGGCGAAGAAGTTCAGGACGCCGGGCAGGAAGTTGCCGTAGTAGCCGAAGGCCTTGCGCGACTGGATGAGCTGCGGCACGCCGAACTTCGGGCCAAAGGTGCTGAGGAGGCCGAGCGCCAAGGCGCCGAGCACGTTGCCGATCAGCATGGCGAGCGCGGCCTGCCAGAAGCTGAGGCCGAACACACCGGTCGCGAGGGCTCCCGTCACCAGCGTCGCGAACTCCACATTCGCTCCGAACCAGAGGGTGAAGATGTTGAAAGGCTTGCCGTGCCTCTCATGCGGCCCGATCGGCTCGATGCCCTTCGGCTCGATCTTGAGCACCTGGTTTTGGTAATCGTACTCAGCGCTCACGCGACCCCTCCGTTTCCGAACATTCTACGCGCAGTATGCCATAAGGTTCGGTATTTGTCACCTAGCCGCGAAAAAAACGGCATGCCCTGCGGCCTGCCGCTCCCGTGTGAACGCCGTCAGGCCTGCACCGCCTGCCTGAGCTCCCTCTGGATGTCCTGCCACGGTATGTCGCCCGTGAAGCGCACCTGCCCGTCGAACAGCACGAGCGGCAGCTCGAGCCCGCCCTGGCGCACCCGCTCCGCGATCTCAGGATCCAGGCCGTCCTCAAGGTTGCGGTAGGTGACTCTAGCCTGCCCCGGAAAGCGCAGCTTGACGAACCCCTGCACCATCTCGGCCTGCTCGAAGAACGTCATCGCGCTCGGGCACGCGCCGTAGGCGAACTCCTCGCCGTTCGTGCCGATGATCGCGACATCGACCATTGCCGGCTCCCCTTCCGCTTTGGGACGCCAGAAACCAAATCTGGTGGAGGCGCGGGGGAACTGCCCCCCCGGTCCGCCAGGCCTCAAGCCCGGGCATCTACGAGCGTAGCCCTCGCTTTGATCTCGCCTTCGGCGCCTTACAAGGGCGAAGTCGCCGTCAGCCAGCTGCAGTTGATGTCCGCGCGCCGTCGCCGCGACCGGTGCGCGTGAGTCCGCGAATTGCGTCCCTCCGACGTGCGGACTTCGTCAGGAGGAACGGCTCAAGCGCTCTTAGGCTGCGAGAGCGAAGTTGGAGTCGTTGGCAGTTGTGCCGTTTCCGCTGTTTTACGAGGCGCGGAACCTCGGCTCGCTTCCCGAACCGGACCACCCGACGTCGATTCTAGTTCGCCCCCAAACTATGGCGCCGCCCCTTGAGCGCGCGCTCCATCTCGCGCTTCGCGTCGCGCTCCTTGAGGTCCTCGCGCTTGTCGTAGAGCTTCTTGCCGCGGCAGATGCCCAGTTCCAGCTTGCAAAGACCGCGCTCGGTGAAATACATGCGGAGCGGCACCACGGTCATGCCACGCTCGCGCATGCGACCGACGATCGCGTCGAGTTCACTGCGATGCAGCAGGAGCTTGCGACGCCGGTACGGGTCCACGTTCATGCGGTTGCCCTGCTCATAAGGGCTTATGTGCAGATGCTGGACATAGAGCTCGCCTTGCGAAAAGGACGCGTAGGCGTCCTGCAGGTTCACCCGCCCTAGTCGCGCCGACTTGACTTCCGTGCCCGTCAATGCGATCCCCGCCTCGATCGTCTCGAGGACGAAATAATCGTGGCGGGCCTTGCGGTTGTCGGCGATGATCTTCATGGCGTTTCGCCCGCAGGCTCCCTCGGCGTCTCTTTGTTGCCATTCTTGCCGCCCTTGCCGCGGCGACCCGAACGGCGCCTCCGATTGTAGTTGCGGCGCGACTTCCTGTCAACGACAGGGGTGTCCCCTTCGCCGTCCGCAGGCGCCTCGACGGCCCCGGGCGCTTCGCCTGCCACCGCGGCCGTTCCGCCCACCTCGACTGTGCCGGCCACGGACGGCGCGGCCAGCGAGGAAAGCACCGTCTCGTCAACCTGTGGCTGCGACGCCTCGGCTGGCTGCGCCTGGCTCTTCCGCCCGCGCCGGGACCTGCTCCGCCCGTTGCGTCCGCTACCGGAACCGTTGGTGCTTCCCGCGCCTGCGGTCTGCACGCCCTGTGCACCGTTCGGAGCCGGGACGCCCTGTCCGCTACGGGCCGCCTGCGGGACTTCCGCCAGCGAGAGCTCGATTTCGCCATGCTCGACGTCGACCCGCTCGACGCGAACGCGCACGCGGTCCGCGAGGCGGAAGACGCGACGTTGGCGCTCGCCCTGGAGCTGGAACTGCTTCTCGTCGTAGTGGTAGTAGTCATCGGTGAGCGAACTCACCCTCAGGAGTCCCTCCACGCCGAGCGAGACCTCGACGAAGATGCCGAACGGCGTGACCCCAGTGACGATCCCGTCGAACTCGTCGCCTGTCTTGTCCTGCATGAACTCGACCTTCTTCAGGTCGAGCGACTCGCGTTCCGCCTCGTCCGCCTGGCGCTCGCGCTCGGAGGCGAGACGTGCGATCTCGGGCAGGCGCGCCACGAGGTCCTCCCGCCGCTCGTCGCGCATGGGCCGGCGACGAAGGTATTCCTTCAGGATGCGGTGGATGACGAGGTCGGGATAGCGCCTGATAGGCGACGTGAAGTGGCTGTAGAGCGGCGTTGAGAGGCCGAAGTGGCCGATTGCCGCGGTATCGTAGCGGGCACGCGCCATCGAGCGCAGCACGACCGCATTGACAAGGTCCTGTTCAGGCCGACCCTGGACGCGCGCCAGCACATCCTGCAGGGCGCGCGGATGCAGCTTCTTCCCGTTCCCGCCGGCGATATGGAAGCCGAAGCGACCGAGCAGCCCCCTGAGGATCTCGAGCTTCTCCGGATCCGGCTCCTCGTGCACGCGATAAAGGAACGGCAGGTTCTGACGCGCGGCGACCTCCGCCACCGCCTCGTTCGCCTGCAGCATGAACTCCTCGATCAGCTGGTCAGCTTCGGTGCGCTCGCGCCGCTCGATCGCGATCGGCTTGTGGTCCTCATTGAGCCGCACCTTGAAGTCGCTGACGGTGAGGTCGATCGCGCCCCGCTCGCGGCGGCGCCGCCCGAGGATGTCCTTGAGGCGGGCCATGCCGAAGAGGATCGGCATGAGCTCCTCATAGGGCTGATCGGGCGGTTGGCCCTCGAGCGTCTGGTTGACGCCGCTATAGGAGAGGCGCGCCCGGCTGCGGATGACGCTCTCTTGCATCTGATGGCGCACGCGTCGGCCCGCTGCGTCGAAATCGATGAAGACGCTGAGCGTTAGCCGGTCCTGCTGCGGCAGCAGGCTGCAGACGCCGTTCGAGAGGTGCTCGGGCAGCATCGGAATGACGCGGTCAACGAGGTAGACCGACGTGCCGCGACGCAGAGCCTCGCGATCGAGCGCCGTCCCCTCGTGCACGTACTGGCCGACATCGGCGATGTGCACGCCGAGACGCCAGCCGTCGTCCGTCGGCTGCAGCGAGATCGCGTCGTCGAGGTCCTTCGCGTCGTCGGAGTCGATCGTGAACGTGACGAGGTCCCTGAGGTCCTGACGCTGACGCAGGTCCTTCTGCGCCATCTCGGCCGGGATCTTGGCCGCCTCCGCCAGAACGTCGTCGGGAAATGCCTCGGGCAGTCCGAGCTTGCGCACGATCGCAAGCACGTCGACGCCCGGACGGTGCATCTCGCCGAGCCTCTCCACCACCTTGCCCACCGGACCGCGCCTGGCGTCGCCGAACACCTCGACATGACAGACCACGAGTTCCCCGTCCTCGGCGTCCATGCGCTCGCGGTCGGGGATGATGATGTCATAGGCGTCGCGTCCGTCCTGGGGGCGCACAAACCATGCCCCACCGACCAGCTCGATTCGGCCGACGATCGTGTCGCGCGCCCGCTGTACGATGCGTACGACCTCGCCGGAGCGGCCCTCCAGCCGGCGCACCAGGACGCGGTCCCCGTGCATGGCGCCCTTGAGGTGTTCGACGGAAACCCTGAGATCCTCACCGTCGCCGTCCTCGGGGACAAACCAGCTGTCGCCGCGCCTGGTGCCCTGAATGCGTCCAGGCAGGAGGTCGACGCGCCCCGGCACAGCCAGGGACCCGCGTCGCGTCCTGACAATCTCACCGCGCGCCACCATCTCTTCGAGCATGCGCGTGAAGGGGGCGCGGCGTTCGGTCTTGATCTGGAACTTTTCCGCGAGCTCCTCCGGAGAGATCGGGTGCTGCGCCTCGTCGCGGATGAAGGCGATCAGACTCTGCCGCGCAGGCAGGTCGGAAGGTCGCCGCCGGCGGCTCACAACCATGCCTCCAGATGCCTGCTGAGAAACACTACGATCCTCTGCACGAAATCTTCCGCGTCTCTACGCGGCACGTGCTCATGGGAAGGAAGCATCGCAAACTCCTTCTCCCGACTGCCGAACCGCTCGAAGAGCCGCTGCGACGCCTCGGGGCGCACCGTCGGATCGTGCTGCGACTGCAACACGAGGACAGGAGCGCGAACCTTCGGGGCTTCCGCCGCAGACTCCCGCATCGCGCGCACCAGTTCTGCGACAGCGTGCACGGAGAGGCGGTCCTCGGCTTCGGGACCAATCTTGATGTACGGAACCAACCGCCACAGGTATGGCGCGACGGAGGCTGCCTTGCGCTGCACCGCCGCAGCCGGGTTCACGCAGACGAGTGCGCGCACGGGAAAGCGCGCAGCGAGGTCTACCGCCAGCATACCCCCGAGCGACAGGCCCAAGACGGCAACGCCACTGCGTGGATGTTCCTCCACCAGTTCCATGAGGGCGATCTCCGCGCCGCGCCGCCATTGGTACGCCGTGACTCTTTCCAGTTCGACCGGCCCGTCCCCATGTCCGGCGAGCCATGGCGCCTTGACGCTATAGCCGCTGACGCCAAGCCGCTCACCGAACGCCGCGAGGTCGGCGGGTACCCCCGTGAAGCCGTGCAGGAGCAGGACGCCTGGACCGTCCTGCCCCCAGCGCAGGCCTTGTGGCATGCCCTCTCTAGAAACCGACGCGCGAGAGCAGGAGGGAAAGCGCGAAGAAGACGAAGGCGAGGATGGCGGTGGCCCGCGCAAGGCCTTCGTCCAGGCCACGGCGCCTGCCGAAGAACGTCTCGCTCGAACTGCCGAACGAGCCGGTGAACCCCGGGACGCGCGCCGACTGGAGCAGAATGCTGACAACCAGAAGGATCGCCACCAGGATATAAGCGATCAGCCCTACGGTCTTCAAAAACAGTTCACCATCCAAATCTTCGCTACTTGGCTGAGTGTAGCATCCCTGCACCAGCGCGCACAAGCGAACCGGCGTAGCGCTGGGACTCGCCCAGCTCGTCGGCGATGCGCAGCAGCTCGTTGTACTTGGCGACGCGCTCGCCGCGAGCCGGAGCGCCGGTCTTGATCTGTCCGACACCGGTGGCGACCACCAGATGCGCGATCGATGCGTCATCCGTCTCGCCGGAGCGATGCGAAACCATCGCGGTATAGCCGCTGCGGCGCGCCAGAGCCATCGTTTCCAGCGTCTCCGTGACGGTGCCGACCTGATTGAGCTTGATGAGAACGCTGTTCGCCGCGCCCTGTGCGATACCCTCAGCGAGCCGCTGCTCCTGCGTCACGAAGATGTCGTCGCCCACGATCTGCACCTTGTCGCCGATCGCCTGCGTGAGCAGGTGGAATCCCTCGAAGTCCTCCTCCGCGAACGGGTCCTCGATCAGAATGATCGGGTAGCTCCGCACCCATCGGCTGTAGAGCTCCACGGCGGCCTCGTGTCCGAGCAGCTCGCCATTGAGCCGGTAGCGGGAGTCCTCGAGCAGCTCGTTCGCGGCGCAGTCGATCGCGATCGCCACGTCCTCGCCTGGACGCAAGCCGGCGGTCTCGATGGCGCGCACAAGGAATTCGATCGCAGCCTCGTCGCTCGGCAGGTCCGGCGCGAAGCCCCCTTCGTCACCCACGGCCGTGTTGAGGCCCTGCTTCTTGAGGACCGACTTCAGGGTGTGGTAGACCTCTGCCCCGTAGCGCACCGCCTCGGCGAAGTCCGGCGCCCCGACCGGCGCGAGCATGAATTCCTGCACGCCGATATTGTTGTCCGCGTGCTTGCCGCCGTTGATCACGTTCATGTAGGGCACGGGCAGGAGGTTCGCGCCCACGCCGCCCAGGTACCGGAAGAGCGGCAGTCCCGCGGCGTTCGCCGCAGCGCGTGCGACCGCGAGGCTGACGCCGAGGATGGCGTTGGCGCCGAGGTGGGACTTCTGCCGCGTACCGTCGAGCTTGAGCAGAAGCCGGTCCACCCCGACCTGGTCGAACGCGTCGATGCCCTGCAGCTCGGGCGCGATCAACCGCTCGACGTTGGCGACCGCCGTGCGCACTCCGAGGCCGTGGTAGCGGGCGGGATCGCCGTCGCGCAGTTCTGTCGCCTCATGCTTGCCCGTGGACGCCCCCGAAGGGACGATGGCACGGCCGCGCGAGCCGTCTGCCAGGCGCACCTCTACCTCAATCGTAGGATTGCCGCGGGAATCCAGAACTTCGCGCGCGCGCAGGTCCGTGATCTTGGTCATCGCGGGGCACTCTCCTTCACAATCAGACTCTCTCCGGTCATCTCTTCGGGCGTGGGCAGGCCCAGGATCCCAAGGAGGGTCGGGGCAACATCGGCGAGGATGCCGTCGCGCAGGGTCTGGCCGGGATTGGCCCCTGCCAGCAGGACGGGCACCAGGTTGCGGCTGTGCGAGGTCTGCGGCCCGCCGCGCTCGTCGATCATCTCCTCGGCGTTGCCGTGGTCCGCGATCAGCAGGACCTGCGCACCCTGGTCGAGGAGGGCAGGCACGAGCTCGGAAAGACCCCGGTCGACGGCCTCGATGGCGGCCACCGCGGCAGGGATGGAGCCCGTGTGGCCAACCATGTCGGCGTTTGCGTAATTGAGCACGAGGAGATCCGGGCAGTTCCGGCGCACGCGCTGCACCGCCTCGGAGGTGAGGACTCCTGCCGACATCTCAGGCTGAAGGTCGTACGTCGTCACCTTGGGTGACGGTACGAGCACCCGGTCCTCGCGGGCGAAAGGCTGCTCGCGCCCGCCGTTGAGGAAGTAGGTCACGTGGGCGTACTTCTCGGTCTCCGCCATGCGCAGCTGCGTGAGCCCTGCCTGGCTGACCACCTCGCCCAGCGTGTTCTCCACCGACATGGGGCCGAAGGCGCGCGGGAGCGCGAAGTCCGGATCGTACTCCGTCATCGCGGACAGCGCGAATGCCCCTTCAGGGCGCCTAAAGGCGTCAAACGCGGGATCGCCGATCGCGCGGGAGATCTCCCGCGCGCGATCGGCGCGGAAATTCCAGAAGAAGAACTGGTCTTGCGCCTTCGCTCCGTCATACCAGTCAATCAGCGTCGGCACGACAAACTCGTCGTCCTCGCCCCCCTGGTAGGCCATCTCGAGCGCTTCCAGGGCTGACGAGGCCCGTCTGGCCCTGCCGCGGACGATGGCGTCGTACGCCTTCTCCACGCGGTCCCAGCGACGGTCGCGGTCCATGGCGTAGTAGCGTCCGCCCACGGTCGCGATGCGCGCGCCAGTTTCGCGGCAGACCGCCTCGAGACTCTCGAGCGATGCGCGGGCGCTCCGCGGCGGAACGTCCCTGCCGTCCAGGATCGCGTGCACGAACACCGCCTGGCCCTTGAGGAACCGCACGAGAGCAACGGCGTGCTCGAGGTGCGAATGCACCCCGCCCGGCGACAAGAGACCCATGAGATGCACCCGCGGCGCCTGGCGGAGAGCCTTGAAGACCGGATTGCGGTCGAGCTCCCCTTGCGCGATCGCGCGGCTGATGCGCGGCAGATCCTGATACACGACGCGTCCCGCGCCGATGTTGAGGTGTCCGACGTTGGAGTTGCCCATCTGCCCATCGGTCAGTCCGACGGCCTCGCCGTCCGTGCGCAAGCGCGCCATCGGCCAGCGCGCCGTCAAAGCGTTCCAGTACGGCGTCCTGGCCTGCGAGACCGCGTTGCCCGGTCCCGCCGGGGCGATGCCCCAGCCGTCCAGCACGATGAGCGCCGCGGCCCGTCCGTCACGCATCGACCATCACCTCCAGCATGGCGAGAAAGGATCTGGGGTCGAGCGAGGCCGAACCCACGAGCAGCCCGTCGATCTGGGGCTCGTCCATGAACCCGCGAACAGTCGCGGGGGATGTCGAGCCGCCATAAAGCACCCCCACCTCGTGCGCGGCCGCTTGGCCGCAGCAAAGGCGCACCCTTTCGCGGATCAGCTCCGCCGCTTGGCTGGCCTCTCCTGGCGTCGCCGGCCTGCCGCTACCGATGGCCCAAAGTGGCTCATAGGCGATCAGGAGCCTGCCGCCGAGCTCACCTGAGAGGGCATCGAGAACGGTATCGAGCTGCTGCTTGAGCCGGGCCTCTCCCTGCCCGCTCGCCCGCTCCGCGGCGTCCTCGCCCACGCAGTAGACGGGCGTCAGGCCCGCCCCCCAGAGCGCGGCGATCTTGCGTGCGGCCGCGGGGTCGTCCTCGCAGGCGTAGCGTCGCCGCTCGGAGTGGGCCACAAGGGCGAAGCCGCAGCCCGCGTCACGCAGCTGCGGTGCGGAAACCATGCCGGTGAACGCGCCGGCATCGGCCCAGCCGACGTCCTGCGCGCCGAGTGCGATCCTTGTGGCCTTGGGCCGCAGGGCCGCGAGCGCCGTCAGGGGCGGAAAGACGATGACCTCCGCCTGGCCGAGGCCGGGCGCACCGGCCACCGCGTCCAGCCATGCCTTTGCCTCGCCGATGGTCTTGTACATCTTCCAGTTGGCCGCGAGGATGGGCATCTCAGTTCTCCAGGAGACCTTCGATACCAGGCAGGACGCGCCCTTCGAGGTACTCAAGCGATGCGCCGCCGCCGGTCGACACATGGCCGACCTTGTCCGCGAGGCCGGCAACCGCCAGTGCCGCGGCCGAGTCGCCACCGCCGACCACGGTATACCCACGGCAGTCGGCCACGGCCCTCGCGACGGCCAGCGTGCCTTGCGCGAACGCCGGGCGCTCGTAGAGGCCGAGGGGTCCGTTCCAGAATACCCTTTGGGCGTCGAGCACGATGTCCCTATAGGACGCCTGCGTCGCTGGTCCGATATCGACGATCATCTCGTCGGACCCGACCTCCTCGACGTTTACCGCTCGCCCGTCCTCGGTGATGGCACGTGTCGCCACCACGTCGATCGGCAGGTGGAAGCGCCCCTGGAATCGCCGCATCAGAGCGCGCGCCGCATCCAGCTCGCCGGACTCGGCGAGCGAGCGCCCGATCGGGACGCCACGGGCCTGCAGGAACGTATTGCCGAGGGCACCGCCGATCAGGACGTCCTGCGCCTGCTGGGCGAGGTGTTCGATGACGCCGATCTTGTCCGCGATCTTGGCGCCACCCAGAATCAGCACGAACGGCTGGTCCGTGCCGTTCATCAGGCGATCGAGCGCCTGCACCTCGCGTTCGACGAGCTGTCCGGCGTAGCTCGGAAGAATGGCTGTGATGGCGCGGGTCGAAGCGTGCGCGCGGTGCACCGCCCCGAACGCGTCTTCAACGAAGATCTCGCCGAAGCGCGCAAGCTCCGCGGCGAAGCCCGGGTCGTCCTTGGTCTCGCGCGGGTCGAAGCGGAGGTTGTCGAGCAGGAGCACATCGCCAGGCTCGAGGCGCTTCACCTCGACCTGGGCGGCGGCGCTCGTCGGCAAGCCCTGCGTGAAGCGGACATCGGTACCGAGGAGTTCCGAGAGCCGCTCGGCCACTGCTCCGAGGCTGAGGCCATCCTCGATCTTGCCCTTGGGTCTGCCGAGGTGCGACATGACGACGACGGCGGAGCCCCGTGCCCGCAGGGTCTCGATCGTCGGCAAGGAGGCGCGGATGCGCGTATCGTCACGAATCCGACCGCTGTCGAGCGGCACGTTCAGATCCGCGCGCACCAAGGCGAGCCCTACCCGCGGCGCTGTGCTCAGACTGCGCAGCTTCACCTTCACACCCTCTTCGCGATGTAGGCTGCGAAGTCCACGAGACGCGTCGCGTAGCCCCACTCGTTGTCGTACCAGGCGACCACCTTGGCGAGCTCGCCCACCTGCCCGGTGAGCAGGCCGTCGACGATCGCGGAGTGCGTGTCGCCGCGCAGGTCGCTCGACACCACGGGGTCTTCGGTATAACCGAGAATGCCGCGCATGGGCCCCTCGGCAGCGGCACGGAACGTCGCGTTGATCTCGGCGGCCGGCACGGGCCTACGCATGTGCACGACCAGGTCGATGACGGAGACGACCGGTGTGGGGACGCGCAACGACAGGCCGTGGAAACTCCTGCCCATCTCGGGCCAGACGGCGCCGACCGCCTTCGCGGCTCCGGTCGAGGTCGGGATGATGTTCATGGCCGCCGCCCGGGCTCGCCGCAGATCCTTGTGCGACTTGTCGAGGAGGTTCTGATCGCTCGTGTAGCTGTGCACTGTCGTCATCATGCCCTCCGCGACGCCGAAGTTCTGGTCGAGAACCTTCATCACGGGCAGGAGGCAGTTCGTGGTGCAGGAGCCCATCGACACCACCCTGTGCTCGAGGGGGTCGAACTCCTCCTCGTTCACGCCGAGCACGAACGTCGGCGCGGGGTGGCCCTTGGCCGGCGCCGCGAGCACGACGTGCGCCACGCCCGCCTCGAGGTGCCCCTTGGCAAGTTCGGGGTCGTTGAACTTGCCCGACGCCTCCAGCACCAGGTCGACCCCTACGCCGCGCCAATCGATGCGGGCGGGCTCGCGCTCATGGAATGCGCGAATGCTCCGCCCGCTGATGTAAAGATGATCGTCGTCACTCAGGACCTCGCCGGGAAACACGCCGTAGTTCGAGTCGTACTTGAACAGATGCGCCATGGTTGCGCTGGCGCCTGGCCCATTGATGGCCACCACCTGCAAATCCGAACGTCCTTCGGCAATTCTCAGCGCGCGACGTCCGACGGCGCCGAATCCGGAGATGCCTACGCGCAGCAAGCTGAGGACACTTCCTTCTTGTACCAATATGGACAGAGACCGCACTCATTATAGCGAATGCTACAGTCTAGGCGCCACTTGCGCATTTGGCCACAGAGCAAGTACCGATGGCAGGGGCCGGCAGCACCGCTGCCGGCCCTTTGGACATATCCACTCCTAGATGTCGAGGTAGAGGTAGTACTCCATGGGCGTCGGCTGCAAATTGACCACGTGGAGCTCCTCGCGCCGCTTGTAGTCGATCCAGGTCGAGATCAGGTCCTCCGTGAACACGCCGCCCTCGGTGAGGAAGGCGTGGTCTTCCTCGAGCGCCCGTAGCGCTTCGTCGAGCGTACCCGGCACGGCCTTGACCTTCGCCGCGTCCTCTGGCGACAGGTGGTAGATGTTCTTGTCGAGGGGGCCGAAGCCCAGCTCGGTCGGGTCGAGCCGGCGCCGCACCCCGTCGATTCCCGCCATCAGCATAGCCGCGAACGAGAGATAGGGGTTCCCGGTCGCGTCCGGCGTGCGGAACTCGATGCGGATGGCTTTCGGGTTCTGCGACGTGACCGGCACACGGATCGCCGCCGAGCGGTTGCCCTTGGCGAACACGAGGTTGACCGGCGCCTCGAAGCCCGGCACGAGCCGGCGGTAGGAGTTGGTCGTGGCGTTCGCGAGCCCGACAAGCGCCGGCGCATGGCTGAGAATGCCGGCGATGTAGTGGAGCGCGATCTGCGAGAGGTGGCCGTAGCCGTCCTTCTCGTAGAACAGCGGCACGCCGCCGCGGGAGATCGACTGGTGGGTGTGCATGCCCGAGCCGTTGTCGCCGAAGAGCGGCTTCGGCATGAAGGTCGCGACCCGGCCCTCGCGCCGCGC
>JAJYNV010000267.1 GCA_021786135.1 Bacillota bacterium | reverse complement strand
TCTCGATCGAGCTGTGGGCGAGCATGCGCTTGAGGTCGCTTTCCGTATTGGCGTAGAGGATGCCGAGCAGGGCGGTCACAGCCCCGACCAGCAGCACGATGAGCGCTGCGGCGACCGGCAGTGGGTCCAGGAACGAGCTCAAGCTGCGCAGCATCCCGTAGATGCCTAGGTTCAGGATTGCGCCGGAGAGTAGCGCGGAGGCGGTTGCAGGTGCCGCCGGATGCGCCCGTGGCAGCCAGCCCATGCCTGGAAAGAGTCCTGCCTTGACGCCGAATCCGAAGAAGATGAGCAGAAAGGCCGTCCAGCGCACCGATCCCGGAATGGATCGCGCCGCGTGCGCCAACGCCGTGAAGCTTATGCCCCCCGCGTGCACCGAGAGGAGCAGAAGCCCGACGAGTGTCGCCATGGTTCCGACCTCGCCGGCGGCCAGCATCGAGAGGGCCGCATCCTGGGTTCCCTGCCGCCTGTGTTCGTATGCGACGAGGAGGTACGCGAGGACGGACATGACCTCCCACGCGACGAAGAAGGTGACGAGATCCCGGGCCGCGAGCACGAGGACGATCGACGAGAGGAGCAGGTGGAAACCGACGCTGAAGCCTCGCAGGCTGTACTTGCCGAGATAGCGCGGCAGGTAGCCGGGTGAGGCCAGCGAGACCGCGAAAAATACGGCGCCTGTCGCGGCAAGGAATAGCGACGTCATGGGGTCGAGTCCGAGTTCTAGCGTCCCGAGCGTGGGAAGCCGCCCGAACGCGTAGACGATCGGGGTGGCGACCGTGAAACCCAGCAGTCCCGTCAAGAGGACCGCAAGCGACGCGACCGCGCCTGTGACGGCAAGCAATCGAGGAGCCATGTGCTCCTGCGCGGCGAGTGCGACTGCGGCGCCAAGCAGTGGCAAAGCGAGCGCCAACGTGATGGCGGTCATGGCCGCAACTCCTGGGCAGGGACACGGCCCATCAGGCTCAGCAGGCCGTCGAGGATAGCAAGGGGCGGGGGAGGGTCGCCGGGGACGACGATGTCGACCGGCAGCACGTCTCCCACGCCGGAAGCTGAGGTGAAGCTCGGGCCGAAAGGAACTCCGCTGACGGCTCCGGATCCGACGGCCAGCACCCACTTCGGTTCCGGCATGGCGCGGTAGGTGTCCAAGAGGGCCTGGCGCGTGCCTTGCGTAACAGGACCGACGACCAGCAGCACGTCGGCGTCGCGCGGGGTGGGGGTGAAAAATATGCCGAGCCGGTGGGCCGCGTAGTACGGACTTGTGAGCTGCTTCAGCTCGCGCAAGGTTTCCCCCCCGTCACCGGCGTCTACAACACGTACGTGCAGCGAGTGGCGGAATGCCTTGCCAGGCAGGCTGGACGCGGACACATGGCGAGCCAAGTGCTGATCCGCCTTCCACTCCATTGGGGCCGTACCCAGCCGACAGCGTTGGCAAGCGATGCAGCGGCCGAGGTCGACATCGACGACGTCCGCGCCCAGCATGAGCGCCCCTGTCGGGCAGACATCCACCACCGCGGCCTTGGTCCGCCCGATCGACGTGGCGATCGGCAGGGGAGGCGTGGCGCCGTGATCGGCCGGCGTGGCTCGGGGGTAGGGGGTGGTCAGTAAGCCGCGAGCCAGTCCCTTGGTTGTCCACACGGGCGGATCTCCTTCCTAGCGGTCCGATTCGGCGGCGCTCAAACCGAAGCTCGCCAGAATGATGGGGAAGTCCTGGAATGCAGATCCCTCGACGGCTGTCGCGAGGGCGGGCCAGTTGGTGAACGACGGCGGCATGACGTGCCAGCGCACGACCGTGCCCGTGGGCGAGAGTCGGAGCCAGTGGAAGGTGCCTCCGAGCGGCGCCTCGCTCCAGCCGAGAGCGGCCCCGGCCTGCGGCCGCCACGGTGCGCACACATCGCCCGACGGCAGCGCGTCCAGTGTCGCCTCGAGCAGCCGCTGGGACTCAGCGGCTTCCGCGGTCAGCACGCGCAATCGTGCGTACGCGTCTCCCTCCTTGGCGAGGGCGACGCGGATGTCGCGACCGGCATACCATCCGTAGGGCTGGACCGCGCGCAGATCCCGCCCGAGGCCCGAGGCGCGTCCGACGGGCCCGACCACACCGTGGCGCAACGCGCTTTGGACGTGCAGGCTGCCGACCTCCTCGACACGGTCGAGAAAGCCGTTGTCGTAGGCGAGCTGGTCCCCGATGCGCGACAGTCTGGCGATGACCAGGCGGGTAGTCTTCACGATATCTGCCGCAGCGGTGTCGCCGATGTCCATGGCGACACCACCGAGCCGAACAAGGCCGAAGAGGTAGCGGTGGCCCGCGGCCCGGCCGCTCTGGCGCAGAAGGTCCTCTACCAACGCGGCCAGCATGGCCGTCGGCACCTGCAGGCCCGTCGACTCGACCAGGTCCTCGATGGTGGACAGGTGCGCGCGCATCCGCTCGAGTTCCGCGAAGACCAGGCGTAGAGCCAGGGCCCTCGGCGGTACGTCCACGTGCGCTATGGCTTCGGCAGCCTGTGCGAATGCAAGCGCATGACCGACGGCGGACGTGCCATTGACGCGCTCCGCGAGCAGAAGCACCTCCTGGGCGTCCTGTCCTTCGGCGATCTTCTCGAGCCCTCGGTACTTGTAGAACAGGCGCGGCATCGCGTGCAGGATCTGCTCGCCTTCAGACTCGAGGCGGAACTGCGCACTCTCGGCGACACCCGCGTAGACCGGACCGACAGACATGGAGAACGCCCCGGGCGCATCCACGAAACGCTGTGGCCGCCACACCCGTTCCGAGCGCGGCGGCTTCGGCTCGGAGGCGCCGTAGGCGGGATGCATCGGCGCGACGCCTTCCGGCCAGTCCTCGTTGTGCAGAACGAAGTCGCCGAGGAGCGGGTGCCCCTCGAACGGGATCTCGAAGAGATCCTCGATCTCCCGCTCCGGCCAGTCCGCGGCGAAAATGATCGGGCTGATCGAAGGCAGCTGATCGCCCGCCTCGCCACGCAGGAGCACATGGACGAAGCCAGACCGGGTTGCGCAATAGAAGACGTAGCGGCAGAGCCAACCGGGGTCTTCCCACTCGACAGCGATGCCGGCGAGGGTATAGCCGTTCCGGATGGTCTCGCCGACTACATCCGGCAGCTGCTCAGACGACGTCATCACCTCGGCCTGCTCGCCACCCCGCAGCAAGGCATCGCGCGGCAGAAGCCGCGAGAGCTCGGCGAGCAGCACTCCGTTGGGTGCGGGGAAGAGATCCGACATGGCTCATCACCTCCTGCTCAGCGGTTTATGGCGATCGTGGCGAGGGTGAGGAGGCGATGCAGCAGCGGCGGGGTGTAGAGCCCCAGGGCCAACACCGGCAGGAGGCTTAGAGAAGTGGCCAGGACAACGCTGCCTGGCAGGCGACGCCGATCGGACACTTCGGGCGGTGTGCCCTCCGAGAACACCATCCGCCCCACCTGCAGCATCACACCGATGAACGCGATCGCAATGAACAGGGCAAGCAGCCCAACGATCCAGCCGTCGCCGGCGAGCAAGCCGCTCCGCAGGACGGAAAATTCGCTCAGGAAGACCGCGAACGGCGGCACGCCGGCGATGGCAAGGGCAGCCGCGAGCAGCATTGCGGCGGCGAAGGGCGATGTACGCAAGAGGCCCCGTACGTCCGAGATGCTGCGCGAACGGTAGATCAGAAGCACCGCGCCGGCGGCGTAGAACGCCAGCGACTTGGCGAGGCCGTGGGTGACCATCTGATAGAGTCCTGCGTAGGCACCAGCTGAGCTAAAGCCCACAGCCGTGACGATGATGCCCATGTGCTCGACAGTGGAGTAGGCCAGCATGCGCTTGAAGTCGTGCACCTGCAGCAGCAGGAACGCGGCCGCCCCCACAGACAGGAGGCCGAAGGCGAGCATCCAATCGCGTACGGGGAAATGGGGGATCGCGGTCCAAACCGGCATCAGGCGCAGGATGACGTAGAGTACGGTGCTTACCTCGACGCCGGACAGGAGGGCGCACACGGGGGAAGGAGCCTGCGAATGGGCATCCGGGAGCCAGGTGTGGAGGGGGAAGAGTCCCACCTTCGTGCCGAACCCCACGAGCACGAGTACGAAGGCGAGCCGCAAGAGATTGGGTGACATCCGCGCTGCCTTCGCTACCAGCGCCGCCCACGTCGCCGGCGCAGCCGGAGAGGCGCCATGCAGGCCGAAGAGCAGGAGCAGGATGCCGAGAACGGCAACCGTCGCGCCCATGATCGTCAGGATGGCGTACTTCCACGCGGCTTCGAGTCCTTCGGCACTGCGATTGAAACCGACGAGAAAGACGGATAGCAGTGTCGTGAGTTCTACGGCCACCCACGTGAGAGCGGGCTGGAGCATGATCGGCACGAGGAACAGCGATGTCACGAAGAGATTCAGGTCCAGGTAGTACCTGCGCTCGCGCCTCTCGTCGCCTTCCGCCTCACGGGCGATGTAACCCCAGGAGTAGAGGGCCGCGGTCACGGCCAGGACGGCCTGTAAGAGAAGGAGCAGAGCGGACAGCGCGTCTGCGCCGACCCAATTGGGAAGGGGCGTCCATGCTCCCGAGATGGCAACCTTCTGCGCGGTCCAGAGAGCTATGCCCAGCGCGACCAGGGCAGCGGCCAGCGTGGCGCCGCGGGCGATCATGGGTTTGGCAGGAATTAGGGCGGCGAGCGCCGCGACGAGCGGCAGGAGCGGGACCAGCACGATGATCATCTGGGTCCCTCCTCGCGCAGTCCGGCGAGTGCGCCGACGTGTGTCGTACCGATGCGCTCTGAGATCGTGCGCGTCAGCAGTGCGACGATGATTGTAACGATGATTCCTTCAAGGGCGGCCACGATCTCCCAGAGCGCTGAGGTGCTGGCGATGGCGATGCCGGCGAAGAAGGCAGCGTTATCGAGCATCAGCAGGCTGAGAAATTGCGGCAGGGCCTGGTGCCGTACGGCGAGCGCGTAGACGGATATCAAGAGGCCCGCAAGCCCCACAGGCAGGTTGACGGCGACGAAGCCCTGCGTCTGGGCGGCCACGGGCTGGGCCACAAAATAGGCGACAAGACTCGCTCCGATCGCGATGACAAGGGAGGTGGGCACGCTCACGGCAAGCTCAACCTCGCGCCGCGACTGGAAACTCCCGCCTAGGGAGCGCCTGAGCATCCACGGGATGATCACCGCTTTTGCCACCACCGTGATGACTGCGACCAGCAGGAGGTCCAGCGAGTGCAAGGCAAAGGCCTGCAGCAGGGCCGATGCGCTCAGGAGCAGGGCCTGGCGTACAAAGAGATTCAGCGATGCGGCCGTCTGCCTCGACGCGAGGAAGAGGAAGACGGTCATCAGGAAGAGTGCGGCCGCTAACGCGTTGAGGCCGTAGAGTAGCGAGATGTGCACTGTGCGCCTCCTTACATGCGGAAGATCGCTGCGACCATGGCGACCACGGCGGTCACAAAGGTCGCACCGAGGAACTCCGGGATGCGGAAGAGGCGCAGCTTGGCAAGCGACGTCTCGATAGCGGTGATCAGCAGGGCAAAGACCAGGAGCTTGAGCGACACGAGTACCACGGCCAGGGCCAGATCCCCCAGAGCTGGGGAAGCTGCCAAGCCCCACGGCGTGACCAGCACGTTCAGGAAGACGAGCGAGAGCACCATCAGCTTCATCTGGCCAGCCCACTTGACAAGGGCGAGAGAAGGACCCGAGTACTCGAGACTCTTTGACTCGTCGATCATCGCAAGTTCGAAGTGGCCGCCTGGGTTGTCCACGGGCAGCCGCCCGTTTTCGGCCAGGACGACCATCACGAATGCCGCAGCCAAGAGGACGTGGCTAGGCGCGAAGAACGTCGCCGCTGACTGGACCCACTGCTGCTGCACCACGTACGGGATGGTGGAGTTCGCGACGAACGAGACGGTGAAGAAGATGATGATGAAGATAGGTTCCACGAGGAGGCTCACCATGCGGGTGCGACTGGCTCCGACCGCACCGTAGGGATTGGCCGCGTCCACTGCGGCCAGGGCCGTGAAAAAGCCGCCGAGGCCGAGAATGAAGCCTGCCCCCACCATGTCCCCCGCGAAGGCGAAGAAGAGCGGGAACGAGGTGAGCACCGGAATGAGCAGCGTCACCGCGATCGGTACGACGAAGCTGATGTAGGGGGCGAAGCGGAATATCCAGGATGCTTCGGTCGACACGACCTGGCTCTTGCGAAAGAGCTTCCTGAGGTCGTAGTAGGGCTGCAAGGGGGTTGGGGCGACCTTGCCCTGAATGGTCTCCTCGAGCCAGGAAATCGCGCCCTTGTAAAGCGGGGCCAAGAGCACGACGGTCAAGGCCTGCAGCAGGTTCAGGAGCAGGGAACTCGCCACCGCAACGCCTCCTCTGCCTTCCTGGGTCGTATGGCCTGGGGCCAAACAACAAATAAGCCCACCCTGCCGCCAAGCCCGACCCTGGGCACAGCAATCTGCCGTACGCCAGGAGTCGTCAGCCCGAACGGGCGCGAGTGGACTCCATCACTTGCAAGCGCAACCCGGCACGGTACCGTCATGCACCTGCCTATGTTGGATTCTACGGACGCGGGTGGATCCCTGTCAATTGACGACCGACTATATGGGGCGAAGGGCGGCATCGTTGCGTGGCACAGCCGGGATTGACGGACCGTGAGTCAGGCAGGATAGGCGAGATGAGGCAGAGGAAGTCCCGCTCGGCTCCGCTGAAGCCACCGCGATGCTAAACGCGGGGAGTCGAGGGAGATGTCAGGCCGTTCGTCGTTGTCCCAGGAGGCGGAACTGACGCTGTACTGGCCCGTGTGCGCCCCGCTTCCGGAAGAGCTTCCCGTCGCTGCTTTGCGGGAACCGCTGCGCCTGGCTCAGAGGTGGGCGGCATGTCCTCATGCAGCGTACTCTGGTGGGAAATTGGACCTGGCGGTGGCGAGGGCCCTGGCCCCTAGATCGATGAGAGCGAGGCTACCTCCGGCCTTGCGCATCGGACTGTCGGTCATGGTGCGACGCTTTCGGGGCCGAATCCCTCCTCAGATGGAGTTCAGATACGCAATGGTAGGCTTGCCCAAGGGGGGTGAGTCTATGAACGTGTCCGGTGTGTCGGCTCAGGCCCAGTTCCAGTCGCTGCAGCAGCCATTTCAGTCTGTTGGCAAGGCGGTCGCCCAGCAGGCCGCTTCTGCGGCGACGACGCAGAAGCCCGACGGCGACGGCGACCACGGTGTCGAAAGCCAGAGTGGCGCCACCAGCGGCGCGAAGACAGGACAGCTTCTGAACGCCCTGGCCTGATCTCAGAAGGCAGGGACCGATGGTCCGTGCATGATGTCGGACCATGTGGCGGCAAGCGCCCCGACCATCGGTCGGGGCGCTTGCATGTCCAATTGCCTGCAGCGCCCGGAGAAGTACTTCAGTGCGCCGGCACGTCGGTCAGGATTCCACGATGCGGATCGCTGCCCCCAGATGTGCCAGCTTTTCGTGGAGACGCTCGTAGCCGCGGACGATATGCTGTACGCCCGAGATCTCCGTTGTCCCATGGGCGGACAGTCCGGCGATGACAAGCGCGGCGCCCGCACGGATGTCGCTCGCAGTGACAGGTGCCCCGCTGAGATCCTCCACACCCGTGACAATGGCGGTGTTCTGGCCAACGATGCGTACCTGACCGCCGAGCCGCACCAGGTCGTTGGTGTAGCCGAACCGATTCTCGAAGACCGTCTCCTCGACCACGGAGACCCCGTCGGCACGACAAAGGGCCGCAACCAACTGCGGCTGGAGGTCGGTCGGGAATCCGGGGTAGGGCTCTGTGCGGGCATCGATCGCAAAGAGACGGTGGGCATCGAGGGTGACTGAATCCGCAGTCATGCGGATGTGGGCACCCGCCAGGTGAAGCTTGGCGGCGAGCACACGCAGATGTTCGGGGATGACGGCATGCACGGTGACCCGGCCGGAGGTCGCCGCGGCAGCTAGAAGGAAGGTGCCGGCCTCGATGCGGTCCGGGATGATCTCGTGGTGTGCCCCATGCAGCTTCCCAACGCCCTCGATGCGGATGAATCCCGTGCCCGCTCCGTGCACGCGCGCGCCCATGGCGTTCAGAAACGTCGCGAGATCCACCACTTCGGGTTCGCGGGCGGCGTTTTCGAGGCTGGTTGTGCCCTGGGCCAGCGACGCGGCGATCATGAGATTGCATGTGGTCCCGACCGACTGGCGGTCGATGAAGAAGCGCGCGCCCTTGAGACCGTCTGTCTGGCCGACCACGGCGCCCCGGTCGACAAGGACGCGTGCACCGAGCGCCTCCAGCCCGCGCAGGTGGAAGTCAATCGGCCTGGCTCCGATGGCATCGCCGCCAGGTAGGGCGACCTCGACACGACCCAACCGGGCGAGCAGCAGTCCAGCTATGTAGGTGGAAGCGCGCAGACGGGAAGCAAGGGCATAGGGCGCCACGTGCCGCTCCAGGCCGGCTGCGGACACCGAGAGGACGCGTGGGCCGGTGAAGCGCGCCTCGACGCCGAGGGCCTGCAGGATGGCAATAAGATCCGCGATGTCGGTATGACTAGGGACGTTCTCGATGACGGACTCGCCTTCGCGGGCGAGTGCGGCAGCGACGATGATCGGCAGGGCCGCGTTCTTCGCGCCGCTAGCGGGTACGTCGCCACGCAGACGCATACCGCCGTCGATGTGGTAGGCCAGCAACGGCAGGACTCCTTGAGACCCGGTTAAAGACAGGCACGAATCGGAACATGACCTATTGTGCCACAGCGGTTGCCCGGTCCATAGTAGTCGCGCTTCAGCTACTCTCGGATCGACCAAGTCGCAGGTTCCAGCAATCGAACGTAAACACAAAAGTTTGCGACAACATGATATGAATGCATACGAAAGCGCCGCCGAGCCGTTGGCTCCGCGGCGCTTTCAGGTATCGCGGACGTTAGTGACGGCCACCAGCCAGCTGCTGCTCTGCGATCTGGATCATGCGACGAACCATCTGACCACCAACCGAGCCGCACTGACGGGCCGGCAGGTCGCCCCAGTAACCGCCCTGGGGGTTGATGCCCAGCTCGGATGCGATCTCGTACTTGAACTGGTCGAGTTGCTGCGCGGCGCTCTTGACTAGCACGCGGTTGCTCGTGTTCGATCCCTGTGCCAATGTATTCACCTCCCTTGTGCGTTATCGTTTCCTCGCCTCCTGTACATATGACGCCAAATTCTTCGCCTGCATCCTTTGCGGACCGAAGGAAACAAGGAGACAGGGTGGATCGCTCCACCCTGTCTTGCGGCTCGAATTATCGCGTGGTACCGCCCATCCCGCTGCGTCCCGCCAGGGACTGCTCGGCCATTTCGATCATGCGGCGTACCATGTGGCCGCCTACCGCCCCGCAGCTGCGAGCCGGCAGGTCGCCCCAGTAACCGTCCTGCGGAACCTGCAGTCCGATGTCGCGTGCCACCTCGTACTTGAACGAGTCGAGAGCAGGCTCCGCACCACGAACGACTGCGCGGCTGCCGGTGTTGCTGCCTTGCGCCATGCTCCAGTCACCTCCTTCGAGAGTACGGCGATAGTGTTGAGCCCAAGACACGGTTTACATCCTAGAACCATCTGGGTCAGCGGGAGAGGACCTGCCAAAGTCCGAGCGCCACGGCCGTGACGCCGGCAGCGAAGAGAGGACCGATCGGCACCCCGCCGAAGAAGCTGGCGCCGAGCACCGAGCCGATGACGAGGCCGATGGCAACCTCGGGCTGCCGCTGCAAGAGCTCGATGCCGCGGCCGCTCATCCAAGACGCAAGGATTCCGCCGAGGATGGCGAGGAGACTTGGAACGCTCCAAAGTTCCCGCATGAGACTTCCTAGGGGCACCCGACCGATGGCGAGTTCCGCGAGTACAGCAATCATAAGGAGAAAAATGCCGATGCGGATGCCATAGTCAGCGAGGAATGTAAGAAGGTAATGCGTAGGCAGGACCGCCAAGATCAAAGCGGCTATGGCGGCGACAGTGACCATGTAGTTTCTGCCGAAGGCACCCACCGCGAGGATCAGGAGCAGTGCAGCGGTTTCTTGGCTCATACTCAGGCACTCCCTGTGACAGGCTACGCTGTGCGTCGCCCGGTTAGAAACCGTACGCAAGCCCAGAATCCGAGGGGGGGCGCGAACGACACATGAAGAGATCGCTGCGTGCCTCGGTCGCCCTCCTTGGTGCGGTTCCGTTCATGATGGTGCTGGGCAATTCCATGCTCTTTCCCATCTTTCCGCGCATGCAGGACGCCCTGGGACTGTCCGGCCTGCAGACATCGCTGGTGGTCACGTCGTTCTCCGTGCCGGCGGGTCTCCTCATCCCGTTCGCGGGCTATCTCTCTGACCGCTTCGGCCGCAAGCCGATCATGGCTCCAGCCTTGGTCATCTTCGGCATCGGGGCCCTCATCGCCGGGTTCTCTGTGTCATTTCTCGGCTCCGCCGCCTATCCCGGACTGATCGCGGGGCGCATCATCCAGGGAACCGGCGCTGCCGGCATGGCGCAACTGGCGATGGCTCTGACGGCCGACATCTTCCGAAGCGGCGAGCGCGCTCAGGTGCTCGGTTGGCTCGAGGCCGCCAACGGCCTCGGCAAGGTGGTCAGTCCCATCGCTGGAGCGGCGGTGGGACTTATCCTCTGGCTGCTTCCCTTCTATATCTTTGCTGCGCTCTCGATTCCGCTCGGCATTGCGCTCTGGCTCTGGGTGCGCGAGCCCAGGGCTGAACGTTCGAAGGCAGGCTTTGGCACGTATGTAGCCGGTCTCAGAACGGTATTTGCGCGCAAGGGCGTGTCTCTTTCGGTGCTGCTGCTCTCAGGTGCTGTCGTGATGTTCGTCCTGTTCGGTACGCTCTTCTACCTGTCGGAGGTGCTCGAGAAGCGATATGGCATGGCTGAGCTTACCTCAGGCTTCATCCTTGCCCTGCCGGTGGCGGCCCTGTCTGCGACTTCCTTGTTGACGGGCGGCTACCTGAGACGTCACCAGGGCTATGCCAAGACGGTGGTCATCGCCGGTCTCGTCGTCGTCGCGGCGGTCATGGTGGTGAACGCTTTCTTCACCGATCGCTGGGTGCTCTTCTCCGCGATCTTCTTCATGGGTGTCGGCGGCGGTTTCGTCCTGCCGACCCTGACCCTTCTGATCACATCGTCGACCGCGCTCAAGGAACGCGGCATGGTCACGTCCCTCTATGGGGGCGTCCGCTTCTTCGGCGTCGCCCTCGGACCGCCGACGTTCGGTTGGCTCATGCACAGCGGTCATGGCCCTCTCTTCTGGTCCGCGGCTGGCCTGATCGGCCTGACGACAGGGCTCAACCTTGTGCTCATGGACCCCAAGGTCATGCTTGGCGGCCAGGGCAAAGCCGATGCGCAAAGCGACCGTTACGTGATCGCCTTCCGACCGCCACGGCCGCGGCCAACCTCGTAGGGAGGTCGCTTCCCGGGTCGCCAACTCGTGCGCCGCCACATAGTCTGCGCACGGAGGAGGGGGTCCGGTGGCCCAGGATGGCTTTGGCGCATGGTTCGACGTGATCTTCGACCCGCTTGGGGAGCGCAGCGTGAAGCCGCGCGCGGACGGCAGGACCATGGTGATCGACAAGGGCATGGGACTGGGTCCGACCGCGGATCTGCTCCAGATCGCCAGTTCCTACATCGACTACTGGAAGCTGCCGTTCGGGACGAGCGCCCTCTACCCGACCGACATCTTGCGCGAGAAGATCGCCCTCATCCGCCGGCACGGCGTGCGCGTCTACCCTGGTGGCACCTTTCTCGAAATTGCGATCCTGCAGGATCGCCTTCCGGCCTTCATCGACCGGGTGGCAGACCTCGGCTTCGACGCGGCCGAGGTATCGGACGGCACCGTGCCCATCGCGCCGGCAAAGCGGCGCGAGGCTATCCACGTGGCGCGCGCCGCCGGCCTCGTCGTTTTGACGGAAGTTGGCCGCAAGGACCCGGAGGAGCGTCTTGGTGCCCTTCAGATCCATCGCACGATTGTGGAAGACCTTGCCGCCGGTGCGGAGCAGATCATCGTGGAAGGGCGCGAGAGCGGCAAGGGAGTCGGCATCTACGACAAGGAGGGCGAGATCGCGGAGGAGGAGCTCCTCAAGGTGATGCGAGCTGCCGGGGACATTCATCGCCTGATCTGGGAAGCGCCACTCAAGTCCCAGCAGCAGGAGCTCATCCACCGCTTCGGTACGAACGTCAGCCTCGGCAATGTGCCGCCAGAGGAGATTCTGGCGCTCGAGTGCCTGCGGCGCGGCCTGCGCGCCGACACCCTGCGCTACGCACTCCTGGACGCTGCGGCAAGCGAGTAGCCCCAGGGTCCTATGGTATAATCCCCCTGAGGTGAACCGGGTGCGGGTGATCGCGGGGTCCGCTGGCGGTATCCGCCTGCTTACGGTTCCTGGGCAGGCTACCCGCCCGAGCCTCGACCGGGTGCGTGAGTCGGTGTTCGCGATCCTCACACCTCGCCTCCAGGACGCGCTTGTCCTAGACCTCTATGCAGGTACAGGGGCGCTCGGCCTGGAGGCTTTGAGCCGCGGAGCCGCTTCGTGCGTCTTCGTCGAGTCCGAGGAGGCAGCGCTGCGCGTGCTCCGACTGAATGCCGAACGCGCAGGACTTGCCGACCGCGCCAAGGTGCTGCGTGGCCGCCTGCCCAAGGCGCTCGACCGATTGACTGGGGAGAGCCCCTTTGACCTCGTTCTCTGTGATCCGCCCTACGCCCAGGCGCAGTGGACCGCTCTTCTCCTGGCATTGGCGCCGCTCTTGGCGGACGATTTCGTGGTGGTGTGGGAACACGCCCGACAGGATGCACCGCTG